>NZ_JBHHMI010000033.1:0-49522 GCF_042136365.1 Paenibacillus enshidis
GAAAAAAAGAGACAACCTCCTCATAAAAATGAGAAGTTGTCTCTTTTTGGACTTTAGGGACTTTTTCAGTGGCCTCGCCGGCAGGCGGGGTCATGATTTCACCATGGATTGATTTGGCGCAAAGCGGGGAGACCTATACCACTAAAGAGGCTGCAGATCCGGTGAATACCAAGGAAGCTATCAAGCAGTTGGCTGATAATTACTTAAACGGCGTCTCACCAACTGTACCATACGCCTCGCCTATGTACGGAGATCTTAGAGGACTGCCCCCTATCTACGTCATGGTTGGAGAAGCTGAAATCATGTTGAGCGAGTCTTTAACGTTCGTGACACAAGCGGCATTGGCAGGGGCGGATATCCGCTTCAGCTCCTGGCCTGCTATGATTCATAACTGGCTGTGCTGTCACTCCTTCCTTGAAGAAGCGAAAGCAGGAATTTTAAGTGCCGGGGTTTTCATGAACGAATTGTATGAGAAGCAGTGATCAATTCTTTTAACAACTAAATTGGAAACCTGAAGAATGAGATAAAAAAGCTGATGTAATCTCGATTTTGTTTAGAATGTTGAACAGTAATGCCCTTTAGATCGGGTCCTCTTTCAGTGAGTGACCGAGCTAAAGGGCATTTTCATAAACAAACGGCTCTCTGTCAATTCAGATCTACAGCAGAGACCTTAGCTTTCCCTTCACCTGCAGGTGTCAACAAGAACAACTGGCCGCTGTTGTATCCAATCGGTTGGCTTTTCATCGTATTCGCCTCCGCTTTTATTTATTTTTCCACTCGAACAACCCATTTTCCTCCTGTTTCAGACCACAAAACTATTCTAATGGTTGCCACAGCTGCTATTGGTTCCAAAAACGTTGATTTCAAATTATAGCGGTTGCCATATCGCTTATTTCACTTGACCGGGGTATTTTCGCATGGATTATGACAAATAACGTGGATCACGACCGTTAGAATTAGAAAAGGTCTTGTTTTCGTAAAATAGCAGTTGCTACACCCGTTAGATTTCAGGCGGACGCATGATCAGCTCGAAAACTTGAACTTTCGTGGAAATCTGAAAGTATAGCCCTTTTATCGGCTATACCTGTCCATATTCGAATTTTAGCGCACAATTCATGCACATCATCCGGTACAAAGCTCATACAATACAATAACATTATAAGCAGCATACATCGCATTCACATCCTCGCCCTGGACGAACACAGCGGAAAATGGTGATTTTCAGACTTCAAAGGGGGTATGTTGTATGAAATTAATCTTAATCTTATGTCTTGTTCTGTTGTTCCTTCTTCTCTGCGTGCTTAGCTCGTGCAGTCCATCTTACTCACCGGACAATACCTCGTCCAACGGAAAAAAGATAACGCTTACATTATGGTATTGGAACCGCTCTATCGATGATAATCTGATTGCCGAGGCTGAAAAACAGTTCCCCAACATCCAAATTAACGCGCAGAAGATCGGCGGCGACTTTAAAGCCAAGCTGAAGACCACCCTTGCCGCCCGCACAGGGGAGCCGGATATCGTGGCCCTGAACGACTGGATGCCGGAGCTGTTTACGAGCGCGGACCGCTTTTATGACCTGTATGAGTTGGGTGCTGCCGACCTGCAGGATCAATATCTGGAATGGAAATGGCAGCAGGGCGTCACGCCTGAAGGAAAAATGATCGCCTTCCCGATGGATACCGGACCAACGGCCCTGTTTTACCGCAAGGACCTGTTCGAGCAGGCCGGCCTGCCCGGTGATCCGGAAGAAGTAAGCGCCTCCATTCGCACTTGGGAGGATTATATGGCCGCTGGCGGGCAGCTGCAGCAGAAGCTGGGAAGCGGAGTATTTCTGACCGACAATATTGGAAACGTTTACAACCAAATGCTGGCGCAAGCCTCCGAGCTGTACTTCAAGCCTGACGGCGCCTTTATCGGCGATCAATCGGAAGTCGTGCGGCGCGGCTGGCAGACGGCCGTCAACTTTCACCAGCATCAGCTGCTGGCCAACGCCGACGGCTGGACACCGGAATGGAATGCTGCCATGAACAACGGCAAGATCGCCTCCTTCGTCGGTGCAGTCTGGATGAAGCAAGTGCTCATGGAGGCCGCCCCGGACACTGCGGGCAAATGGCGGGTAGCTCGCGCTCCAGAAGCGGACGGCAACCAGGGCGGTTCCTTCCTCTCCATTCTCAAATCGAGCAAACACCCCAAAGAAGCCTTCCAGGTGTTGACCTGGCTGCAAAATCCGGAAAATCAGCTGCGAGCCTATCAAAGCATCGCTCTCTTCCCGTCCACACCGAGTGTGTTCGCGGACCCTGCAATGAATAAACCTGAGCCCTTCTTCGGGAACCAGGCTACCGGTGTCGTGTTCGCGGAATCGGCACGCAACGTCAAAACCGTCTTCTTCGGTGAGCGCCATCCCGTCATCCACGGCATCGTCACCCGCCGCCTGGCTAATATCGCCAAGCAGAATGCCGACCCGCAGACGGTGTGGGCCGAGACGCTGCACCGCATCGAGCGTGAGCTTCAGCGCTAGGGTGCTAGAACCAGAAGAGCGAAATCTTTGTGAAAAGGGTGATCAACATGCTGAGAGAAATATGGAAGCACAGGGCGTTGTATGCCGCCATTTCGCCTTTTTATATTGTGTTTGCGGTTTTCGGCCTCTTCCCGGTGGCCTTCTCCCTCTATCTGGCGTTCCATAAATGGGACGGCATCGGAGAAATGACCTACAACGGCTGGGGCAATTTCCGCTACATGGTGACTGACAATGAGTTCTGGCAGGCTGTCGGCAATACGCTGCTGATCTGGGTGTACTCCACCATTCCCATGCTCTTCTTCGCCCTGGTCATCGCGTTCCTGCTGCATGCCCCTTTCGTAAAAATGCGCACCTTGTGGCGTGTAGGCTTCTTTCTGCCCAATGTCACCTCCATTGTCGCCGTAGCCATCATTTTCGGTGCCCTGTTCGCCAACAACTTCGGCTTCCTCAACTTCATCATGCAGCAGTTGGGGCTGCCGATGATTCAATGGCTGAATGTCCCGTGGGGCATCCAAATTGCCATTTCATCCATGGTCATCTGGAGATGGACCGGTTATAACGCGATCATTTACCTGGCAGGCTTGCAAAGCATTCCTCATGTGCTGTATGAGGCTGCCAAAATCGATGGCGCCACCGGTGTGCAAGCTTTTTTCCGCGTGACCATTCCCATGCTGCGCCCTGTCATTTTGTTCACGGTCATTACGTCGACGATCGGGGGCATGCAGCTGTTCACCGAACCGCAGGTGCTGGTGGGCAATGACGGCGGAGCGGGCGCAAGCGGCATGACGATTGTGCTGTATTTATACAGGGAATCGTTCATCAACAACTATTTCGGATATGGAGCGGCGGTCGGCTGGGGCATGTTCCTGATCATCGCGCTGTTCTCCATTCTGAACTGGAAGCTAGTGCAGGGCAAAAAATGACACAAAAAGGAGGTCCTGCGGCATGATGCAGGCAAAAACAAGGACCGCTCTGTTGTATGCCGGACTGCTGGCCGGCATGATCATTTCCATGTTCCCTTTTTACTGGCTCATGGTCATGTCTACACGCACCACCTCGGATATTTACCGCTTCCCACCGCAGCTTTGGTTCGGAGGCCAATTCTGGGACAACATTTCACGGGTCATGCAGCAGATCGATTTTGCGGGGGCTTTTTTCAATACATTGTTTGTCGCCGGATCGGTAACGCTGCTGGTGCTGTTTTTTGATTCCCTGGCCGGCTTTGCCTTCGCCAAATTTGATTTTCCAGGGAAAAAGGCTTTATTTATCATCCTGCTGGCCACCATGATGGTGCCCTCGCAGCTGTCCCTGGTCCCTTCTTTTGTCATGATGGCCACCTTCGGCTGGGTCGGCACGTTCAAGGCCCTGATCATCCCCGGCATGGTTAATGCTTTCGGCATCTTCTGGATTCGCCAGTATGCGGAAGAGTCTATCCCGAGCGAGCTGCTGGACGCGGGCCGCATGGACGGGTGCGGCTTTTTCCGCCTCTACTGGAACGTCGCCCTGCCCATTCTCCGTCCGGCCTTCGCTTTCCTTGGCGCCTTCACGTTTATCGGGGCCTGGAATGATTATTTATGGCCATTGATCGTGCTGACGGACGAAAACAAGTTCACACTGCAAATCGCCCTGTCCCAGTTGAACGGGATCTACAATACGGATTATGCCATGGTTATTTCCGGGACTTTGCTGGCTGTTCTGCCCCTGATTATCCTGTTCCTGTTCATCAGCCGCCAGTTTATCTCCGACATTGCAGCAGGGGCCGTCAAAGATTAGGAGGTCTGAAAACCGGATGGGGACAACCCTATCGAAATGGCCCCTATCCGGTGGGTTCTACCTTTTTCTAATACTCCCCACGATCCACAGCAGCAAAGGCAAAGCTACCATGTTCACAGGCATCACATATTGAATCCACACCTTTCTCAGCAGCATTTCCGGTGAAGGATTCAGGTTGATTAAGTTCATGCAGATTGTAAAAATGGCGGCTGCCACAAACCATACGATTCCGCGCCAGTTTTTCTGCTTCCCGATCCACTGTGCAGTTCCATAGCTGGCAATAAATACATATATCGACAGTTTGATAAACACGCTGAATAACCAAACGGCCACAACTAAAAAATCCACATGTTGAATAAATTCCATCAGATATACGAGCTTGACCATATCAAAGAAAGGAAAATAAATCGCGGAAGCGACTGCGGGCTCAAATGTCATGACCACCCACATCGAGCCCAGCAGCAAGATAACCGCGGAAACCAGCACCCCATTCAGCACATTTCTTCTCGTAGCCGGACCAGGCTGATCTATAAAAGGAAACAGCATCATAATCAGCACCACCTCGCCCAGCAGCGAGGCGGGTGTCAAAGCCCCCTCGGCAATCGCAAGCAGCCCCGAATCGGCGTACACAGGAGCGAGGGAATGAATGTCCAAATTATGCATCGTCAGCACAAAGGTCAAACCGAGGATAACAAGCAGTATCGGCCCCCACAACTCGCTGCAGCGGCCAATCGCCACTATTCCCCCTTTTCGGAGAGCATAAACGATCACGCCAAGCATACCAAGCAAAATGACGTAGGATGGCGTGCGGGGAAGCATACTCAAGCTGATAAAATTATATACATTACGCAAAATCGCACTGGTGACCCAATACCACTGAAGCAGGAAGATCAGCCCGACCAGCTTGCCCGGCCATTTCCCCAGAATGGTCATGCTGAATTCAATTAACGTTTGCTTGGGGTATAAAAGGCTTGCCTGCGCAGCAATATACGCTGCCACCAGCCCGAATAGGCCGGCAACAAGAAAGGACATCCAGGCATCCTGCCTCGCCTCGCTGATCGTAGGTCTGATTGACAACAGCAAAGTCATGCCAATTTCGAGAATCAGCACCATCCACCAGAGCTGTCGATTGCTGATTTGCATCAGGATTCCCCTCCATCTTCGAAATCAGGCTTCGGGATCAGCATAGGGCCTGCCACGCCGGTTGAAATAATGGACATATCGACCTGCACGGTAACCTGAACGCGCTCAAACTCCTCATCCCATACAGGCTTGATTTTCTTCCACTGATAAGGGTGCTGATGATGGATGGAACGGCCTAGGCCAAATATATCGGCCTTCATCTTTTTTTGCGTCTCTTCAATAACCTTTTCTACCTGCTCCTGAACCTGGCGGTTAAATGCCTGCTCCACTTTTCTGGCGTTTTCCGGCTTCCCCACATCAAGACTGGTGTTATTCTCATAAACGGCCGCTTGGGCCTTCAGCTTGATATGAAAGCGAATGGGATCTGAGCGGAGATCCGGCGTAATTTGACTTTTTAATCGTTCTGCCCGAACAACGACATTTTGGTGATTTCCCATCGGAACGAAAAAAATCCTGCCACTCAATCCCTGGATCGTCCACAACCTTACCCAGTATTCCTGATAGCCCAGATATCCCCGGAGCCTCAAATCCCTGCCGAATATCGCCGATCCATCCAGCTGCAGAACCTCTCTGGGCGAATTGGGCTTCTTTGCATTGCCGTTTGGCGGCAGGATGGGCTGGACGATTCTGACAGAGGGCATGACCGGCATGCCTTCTCCGTTCAGCATGGTGAAAAAGTCTAGCAAGGACCTTGCTTCCGGTACACCCAATTTTTCCTGAACCTTCTGTATGGCCACCGCCGGATTCCGCTCCAGCTTATAGGTCAGGCTCATTGCTCTTTGCGCGGAGTCTCCCTTGACTATAAAAATATTGGCACGCAACCGTGACATCGGATTGCGGGTATACTCATCCAGCACCTCTGATAGACCGTGCCTGGCGAGTTCCTCACCTATAAAAATATTGCGCCGGTGACCCGGAAAGAGAACACGCGACAGCTTTTTCTGAATGTTCTGCGAGGCATCCAGAATCGAATTTCCGTAGGCGCTTTCGATCAGAAAGCTGTTCTGCCCCCCGGATGTGCCGCCTGCTTTATCACCGCCGGGGATGACGACGTTGGCTGTAGCCAGATATTTGCCATCCTCGGTGAGGTCCATCCCCCATCCCAGTATAATGGCACGGTCATTCAGCTCCATCCGGTCCCAGCAGCCTGTCGTTAACACACAACTGATCAGAAGCGCCACAACCAGCATCAGCCTGACTGATCTCATCCTCACTCAGTCTCCCCGCCTTTATAACGGGCACGGATCAAAACATCTTTCAACCGGGGCTTAACGGCCGGCGCCACCGGATTCATATAAGGAATGCCGAACGGCTGCAAAGTGACCATATGCACGCTTAATGCAATCAAAAATAGAAGAATCCCGTAAAAACCCAGACAACCGGCAACAATGAGCAGGGGGAATTTCAGTATTCTGTACGCCGTGCCCATATTATACCGGGGAAACACGAAGGAGGCGATTCCCGTGGCAGACACAATGATGACCATCGGCGCCGATACTATGCCCGCTTCCACTGCGGCCTGCCCGATCACCAGCGCTCCGACAATGCTGACCGTCGGTCCGACCTGTTGCGGCAGGCGGATGCCCGCTTCCCGCAGCCCCTCGAAGACAAGCTCCATGAAAAGCGCCTCGATGACTGCGGGAAAAGGTACTCCTTCCCGGGCTGACAGGATGCTGACCAGCAGAGAGGTAGGGACCACCTGCGGATGAAATGTCGTTAATGCCACATAAAGGGAAGGAAGCAGCAGAGACATATGGACAAAAATATAGCGGATCCAGCGCACAAACGTCATATAAAAGAACCGCTCATGATAATCCTCCGCCGATTGCAGACCCGCCCAATAGGACATCGGCACAATCAGGACAAACGGAGACTGGTCCATCATAATGACCACTTTTCCTTCCAGCAGACTGGAAGCCGCCACGTCCGGACGTTCCGTATTCTGAACCTGTGGAAACGGAGAATAAGGATTATCTTCAAGCTGCTCCTCGATTTTCGCTGAGCCATCAATACCTTCTGTACGAATGTTCTGCAGCCGCCGGCGAACCTCCTGCACCATATTGGCGTCAGCCGATCCTTCGATATAGGTGATCATCACCCGTGTTCCTGTAAGTTCTCCAATGATGAGGGATTCCATTTTCAAGCGGGTGCTATGGATTCGCCTGCGCAGCAGCGTCGTATTTGTGCTCAGCATTTCCGTGAAGGCATCCCGCGGACCGCGTACGACCCTTTCCGAAGTGGGCTCCCCAATCCCTCTTTGCTCCATTTTGATAAAATTCACAAGCAAGGCTTCCTCTTCTCCCTCAAACAGAACCGCTATCTCACCGTTAAGTATGCCGTCTTCCAAGGACTGAGAATCCGATGCCTTTCGGATCTGTGCGGCGGCGATCAAACGCTTTTCCAGAATAGCGGACAGAACACCCTTCTCCGGCGTCTCATCATGCAGACCTTCCGTCAAAAGCGGCTCCAGCAGCATCTGATTCAGCATTTGCGTGTCGCTCATACCTTCGATATATACAAGACAAATCCGATTATGCCCATGAACACTAATCTTGCGGTAAATCATATCCGAACAGCGCTCGAAGCTCCGCTGCAGCATTCCGATATTGTCGGACAGCCCCTTTTTCAGCACGGTTACGATTTCCGGGTCAGACAAAGGCTGTATCTTGTGTTTCACAGGTCCTTGCTTGCTCCGCTTGCCGAACCATGAGTCCCAGAACATGGATGTCCCTCCTTTGGACTAGATATACTGTCCCAAGAGGGGGAAATTATGCACCGTGAACCGAGAAGAAAAACGCCGAATCCCAGCAAGTCCACCGTTAAGCCTATCCAGAAAAAGGCCGTGCCTACTCCTGCTTCCCTTATCCATAGACCACCAATCAGTGGTGCGGTTACTTTGAAAGCCATCCTCTGCAAATTTTAACCCGCTCATTCCCGTTCCTCCGCTCTATCCCGCATAAGCAGAGCATATCATATTCAGCTCTGTATGGTCATGAGATGGAGCGGCACAAAAACAGGCATACGGCTTGTGCCGTATGCCTGATTCAGTCTCTGTCGTTACCTGGTTCAGCCGCTATGTAACGGCGGATGCTTAGATAATTAAATTTATTATATTTAAAATTCGTTGTTATCTGACGAGCCAGCCACCATCGACCGCCAGCACGTGTCCGTTCATATAATCGGAAGCGCGGCTGCACAGGAACACCATAACCCCCATCAGGTCGAATGGCTGGCCCCAGCGTCCTGCAGGAATACGGGAGAGAATCTCCTGATTGCGCGCTTCATTCGCGCGGATCGGCGCCGTGTTGGCTGTCTCGATATAGCCGGGCGCAATGGCGTTGATTTGCACATTGTGGACGGCCAGCTCATTGGCGAATGCTTTCGTAATCCCGGCAACGGCATGTTTGCTGGCTGTATATGGAGGCACGAATTTCCCGCCCTGGAAGGCGAGCATGGAAGCCACATTGACGATCTTGCCGCTCTTTTGCTCCACCATGATTTTGGCGACTTCCTGGCTCAGGAAGTATACCGAGTTCAAATTGATTTCCATGACGGCATCCCAGTCTTCCTCTTTATATTCGAGCAAAGGTGCCCTGCGGATCGTCCCCGCGTTGTTGACCAGAATATCGATTTTGCCGTACGCATCCATACAAGCTTTGACTGCACCCGTGCGGGCCTCCTTATCCGTCAGATCAGCCTGGTGGAATACGGCCCTGGAGCCTTCCTTTTCGATAAATGCGCGGGTTTCCTCCCAGTCCTGGTCATACGTAACGACGAACAGGTCAGCCCCGGCCTTGGCGAGCGCTACCGCATAGCCTTGTCCAAGCCCCGTATTGCCTCCAGTAACGATGGCAGTCTTCCCCTTCAGACTGAAAAAATCCAACGAAAATGCATCCAATCCCATAATAAGCCCTCCATTTATCTTAAAATTAAAATAATTGATTAACATTTTGCCTGCATCCGACCATAGATAGCGCCAGTGCAGACAAAATATTGAATCCGTTTCTTTCGTTCCTCAGTTATTTCTGTGCTCCGAGCACTTGTGCCGCCTTGGCCACATACTGGGCAGCGGTTTCCGTGATCAGATCATAACGGTTGTCGCGGGCAGGAGCAGTCAGATTGCCGCCGATTCCGACCGCAATACAGCCGTTTCGCAGCCATGTTCCGATGTTGTCCAAATCCACGCCGCCGGTCGGCATGATCTGCACATGCGGCAGCGGCCCTTTAACCGCCTTGACGAAATCGGGACCAAGCGCGCTTCCCGGGAACAGCTTCAGGACATCCACACCGAGCTTTAGCGCTTCCTTCATTTCCGTGATCGTCATGCAGCCGGGCATATAAGGAATGCTGTACAGATTGCACATTTTGGCCGTCTCTTCGTCAAATGCGGGACTCACCACGAACTCGGCCCCGGCCATGATGGATATGCGTGCTGTATGCGCATCGAGCACGGTACCGGCGCCGATCACCGCCTTATCCGAATATGCCGACTTCAGCTTCTTGATCACCTGATCCGCTTCCGGCGTAGTGAAGGTAAGCTCAATATTGGTGAGCCCCCCTTCGATACACGCTTCCGACATTTTAAAGGCCGAATCAGGATCATCCGCACGGATAACCGCTACGACGCCCAGTGACTTGATGTTTTGGAGCACCTTCATTTTAATCATCGTTGCCTCTCTCCTTTCAGGGTTAGCGTAGCTCATCCATGGCTACGGCGTCCATATCCTTGTAGGTGTAGTTCTCGCCGGCCATAGCCCAGATAAACGTATAATTGCTTGTAGCCGCCCCGCAGTGAATGGACCAAGGCGGGGATATAACGGCCTCTTCGTTCTTCATCACCATATGGCGTGTCTCTGTCGGCTCACCCATCATATGGAACATTCTTGCATTCTCATCCAGCTCAAAATAGAAATACACTTCCATCCGGCGGTCATGCGTATGGGTAGGCATCGAGTTCCACACGCTTCCCGTGTTCAGGGCAGTCATGCCCATGACGAGCTGGCAGCTTTGAATACCATCCTCGTGAATGTATCTGCGCAGCACCCGGCTGTTGGCCGTTTCGGGAGAGCCAAGCTCCTCGGCCGGGACGGTTGCAAATTCCTGTTTTTGAGTGGGATAGGTTTTGTGGGCAGGGGCTGATGCAATATAAAATTTGGCGGGCTGATCCTTGGCATCACTTTCAAAAACAAGCTCTTTGCTGCCAAGTCCGACATACAGACAGTCCTTCGGCTCCAGCTTGTAGATCTCCCCGTCCACGCGTACCGCCCCGCTGCCGCCAACGTTGAAGACGCCCATTTCACGGCGCTGCAGGAAATAATCAGCCTTGATGCCGTCATATCCTTTCAATTCGACAGATCCGTTAACCGGATAAATTCCCCCGATTATCATACGGTCCTCCAGGGTATAACACAGCTTTACTTCATCTGGGACAAACAGATCCTGAACCAAAAACTGGCGGCGCAGTTGCTCTGTCGTAAATGTCTTGGCATGCTCCGGATGGATGGCATAACGCTTATCCATAACCAAACCCTCCATTTAGGTAAAATTTTATTTTATATTTACTAATCAATAGCCCTTACACCGCAAAATACTAAATAGTATTACGGGTCCTGTCAATGTCATAATGCATGTTTTAACGTAAAAAATATTTATTAAAGCGGTTTCGTGACAAAAACTAGAATAAGTACGGGAAGAATTTACGATTTTCGGCAGCTATACATTTCATTATTGTTAAAAACCGGTTTATGTGTTACCTTCAATTTGATCCGTACGCGTGTGCGTGTTTTATCATTATAGATATAAAATGAGGGAGGATTTTAAATATGACCAAACAGCTGGATGTCGTCACCTTCGGCGAGCCGATGGCCATGTTTTATGCGAATGAAACGGGACCTTTGCATGAGGTGGCTTCGTTCTCGAAGGCGCTTGCGGGCGCGGAAACCAACGTGGCCACTGGCCTGTCCCGCCTGGGCTTGAGCGCCGGCCTTGTGACCCGGCTCGGACAGGATACGTTCGGCAGGTTTATAGAGCAAGCATTGCAAAAGGAGAATATCGACACCAAATCGGTTTACTTCACCAATGAAGCTCCTACCGGGATGCTGGTTAAATCCAAGGTGGAAGAGGGGGACCCGGAGGTAGAGTATTTCCGCAAAAATTCCGCCGCTTCGCAGCTTGGACTGGAGCATTTTGACGAAGATTATTTCGCTTCCGCGCGGCATCTGCATCTAACCGGCATTTCCCCTGCGCTGTCCGAATCCTGCCTGGAGTTTGCACTGCATGCCATGAAGTTCATGAGGGATAAGGGCAAGACGATCTCCTTCGATCCGAACCTCCGGCCCAAGCTGTGGCCTGATACACAGGCGATGGCTAATACGATCAATGAGCTGTCCGCCTACTGTGACTGGTTCCTGCCTGGCATCGGGGAAGGTAAAATATTAACCGGGTTTACTAAACCTGAAGATATCGCGGCTTTTTATATGGAACGTAGTGTCAAGGTTGTTGTGATTAAAATGGGGGCAGAAGGCGCGTATTATAAAACAGCGGATGAGGAAGGCATGGTGAAGGGCTTTAAGGTGGAGCAGGTGGTGGACACCGTCGGAGCCGGTGACGGCTTTGCCGTCGGAGTCATCAGCGGGCTGCTGGACGGTTTAAGTCTCGCAGAGTCCGTACGGCGCGGGAATGCGATCGGAGCGCTGGCTGTCATGTCTCCGGGCGATTCAGACGGTTTGCCGACGCGCGAGCAGCTGGCGGCTTTTATGAAGCAGGGCGCTTGATTACGACGTCAAAAGAAGGGCTGCTCATTTTGAGCAGCCCTTCTTTTGCTGAGAATACTGACTTATTTCTTAAAACTGAGCTGCCGCACTCTCCCAAGCAGGTGCTGCCAAACTTGAGCATCGGTTTCTTCTTCAGGTGTCAATTTTGCTTTTGTTCCGAGCGTTCGTTCAAACGCATCACCCTATTTTTTTTCGTAGTAAGCAATCTGCCGCGTATAATAATCCAAATCACTTTCTGCTTTTTGAATGGTTTCAGCTTCCTGCTTGTTCCACATACTGACAACATCGCGGACAAGAACTCTTTTTCCAGATGCCATAATAAACTCGGTATCATCAGGTATTTTATTGTGTTTGTTCGAGCCGGCTTTTTTAAATCCAACAAACCGGTCCTGATCGAGCCAATTATGGATGGTCATGATACTAACGCCAAAGAATTTAGCCAACTGGCTAGGGGAATATTCTTCAACCTGCATCGCAGCAGCCACTTGAGAATCTGTCGCAACATACAATGCGTGTTTAAGCAAAGCTTCAAATTCCTTCTGGAAAGCAGCATGGTTTTCAAAAATGGCCTCATCAAACTCTTGGACAATACTCTCATTGTTGCGCAACGCATGCGTAAGGACTTTGAACAGCAAAACACTATCGTTAAAATCATTCAATCTTAAAGCTAACTCCTCGGCAATATGACTGGAGTTTTTAATAAATTGATTTTTTTCACTGTATGTAATAGGCATCATCATTCACCTCACACTCCGGTAATAGAACATTAGGGCTTTAAGTTCAATAACAAAATTATAAAAACTTAAAATTTCTTAAATTAACTCAAATGCTTATAAATCAACATGAAAGCCACGCACATAAAAAAAGACCGCTTCTTATGCAGTCTTTACGATTTCGAGTTTTCCATTGTTCTAATTGTGCAAGCGGATACTGGACTGCTCTCAGGGCTTTCGATCCGTTCAAGCAAGATAATTTCTCGGTAGGTTTATCCCTAAATCAGCTTTCCGAGACGGCAGAGGACACGTAGTCCTCCGTTTCATTTCATTCTCCGCTCCCTGCCCAGCAGGTAGATGAAGTACGGCGCCCCAATCACCGCCGTGATTATGCCAACAGGGACCTCGCGCGGGATAACTAATACGCGGCCCAAGAGATCACCGAGCAGCAGCAGATTGGCACCAATTACCGCAGCTATCGGCAGACGCCACTGATTCTGCGAGCCCACAAGTGCCCGTGCCATATGCGGGGCAAGCAGGCCGATGAAACCGATCGCCCCCACGGCCGAGACCGCCACTCCCGCCATAGCCACAGAGAGCAGCAGCAGCCATAGCCGTTCTCTTCGCACGAGCAGGCCAAGGGACTGACTGATGGCGTCTCCGACCTGCAGGATGTTCAACTTTCTTGCATTGCCCATCGCCACGACAAACAGTATCGTGATTACGGGAGCAATGATATGGACCTGATCCCATCCCCGTCCCCACAGGCTGCCTGACATCCATAACAGTGCCATGTTCACGTTCGCCGGATAAGTCACCATGAAATACTGGATACCCGCCTGGAAGACAGCCCCCATGGCAACTCCAACCAGCGCGAGTGTCGCCGGGGCAAGAGTCAGCTTCCTGCTCATTAGAACAAGAATAAGGAACGACACCATCGCTCCGGTAAAAGCAGCGGCAGGCAGCACTCCCCAGGGAGCCCCTGGCAAAAGGAAAATCGTGGCTACCGCAGCGAAGCTCGCCCCCTGCGTAATGCCAATCACATCCGGACTGGACAAGTGGTTGCGGAGCAGGGATTGCAGAATGGCACCGGCCACGGCAAGCCCGCAGCCGGCCCAGATGGCAACCGATACACGAGGCAGACGGACTTCATGTACGATGAAGTAGGACGGGCTCTGCGGGTCCGTAAGCCCACTGATGATCCGGTTCGCGGGGATAGGTACGGCACCCGCAGAGATGGAGAGCCAGCAGAGCGCCGCCATCATAACCAGCCCGATCACAAGAAACAGCCCCTTTCTCATGCCCGCTTCCCTCCTTGTCTGCGCGCCAGGTATATGAATGCGGGCGCCCCGATGAATGCAGTCACAATCCCCACCGGGGATTCGAACGGAAAAGCGATCCAACGGCTGAGCACATCGGCTAACAACAGCAGAATGGCGCCCAGCAAGGCCGTGAACGGAGCCAGCACGTTTAGGTCGGAGCCTATGAGAGCCTTTGCTATATGCGGGACGATGAGGCAGACGAACCCGATTGGCCCGCAGATCGCTACTGCCGAACCGGCGAACAACACCACGAGCAGCATCGCCGCCGCACGCACAGCATTCAGCTTCATGCCAAGCCCGACAGCCACTTCATCATCCAGCTCCAGCATACGCAGTGAAGGCAAGAGACATAAGAGAATGATCAGGCCTGTGATTAAAATGCAAACCAGAATCGACACATGCTGCCAGGTGGCGTGATTGACTGAGCCAACCAGCCAGAAGATCATGCTTTCCGTTGAATACTGGTTAAGAAGCATGGCTCCTTCTGTCAGCGAAGCAAACAGGAAATGCACCGTGATTCCCGCCAGCGCCAATGTGATATATTGTCTCGGCCCCTTCCCTGTCAAAGACCAGATCGTTAGCGCTCCCATAACCGCACCAGCGAAGGCCAGACCCATCGAGGAAAGCAGGCTTGATGACGGTATGAACAGCAGTCCTGCCACTACGGCAAGCGAAGCACCTGCATTAATGCCGAACACATGCGGGGAAGCCAGCGGGTTCTTTGTCACAAGCTGGGTTAGCAGGCCCGCCAGTGCCAACTGGGCACCCACGATACCGGACAGAACTGCGCGCGGCAGCCGCAGTGTTCTGATGTAGAGATGCTCCTTCAAATCGGAACCGGTAGTGAAGATGGCCTCAAAGATGGAGCGCCAGCTCATGTGTGCCGGACCGATTTTAAGACTCAGCATAAAACTGATAACAAGCAGCACCGTGCCACCGGAAAACAGAAACAGCAGAACCGGCACACGGTTCTGCTTCCTGTCCGGATAAGTCATCCTGCTCATCCGTTTAATTACCCAGCTCTGCCGCGATATCCAGCATGATCTGCTCTGAGCCAAGCAGACCGCGGGACAGCGACCAGTTGCGCCGCTCGACGGTGTAGATGTGTTTGTTGACTACCGCATCAATCTTGCTCCACAACGGATTCTTCTCCCATTCATTAACGATCGTCACATCCTCGGTCGGCATCAGGAACAGCACCTGCGGGTTCAGCTCCACAAGCTGTTCGAGTGCCAGCTCAGGATAGGATTTCTCATTCTGCAGCGGGTCTGTGAAGCCCAGCAGCTTCACGATGGAGCCGGTATATGAATGATCCGAATGACCGAAGAATCCGGTCGGGTTCACTACAGCCGGGAGAATGGTCAGGTCTGAAGCCGACAGCTTCTCCTGAGTTTCCTTCACCAGTTGCTCATGCTCTGCCAGCCTCGTAGCACCTTCCTTCTCCTTGCCCACAGCCTTGGCTACAATATTGAAGTTCTTCAGCATCTGATCGTAATCGGCCTGGAAATCATCCAGCACCAGCACGGGCGCAATTTGCTCCAGCTGTGCCAAAGCTGCACTATGCTTGTTGATATCAGCAATGATCAAATCCGGTTGAACGGAGCTGATCAATTCGATATTCGGTTCATACCGGGAACCTACTGACGTATATTGCCCCAGTTTATCTTTGACGGAATCCATGAACAATTCCGGTGAGCCATCATCGGCAATGCCTACAGGCTGTACCCCCAGTGAGACCAGCATGTCCGTAAAACTGAAATCCATGGCTACGATCCGTTCAGGCACCTTTTCCAGTTTGAGCTCACCACGCGCATCCTGAACCGTAATGGCTTCCGCTCCCGATGCCCCACTCTCCTCGGAACCCGCTGCATTGTTTTCTTGCCCTGCCGTACGATTTGTATCACTTGCCTGGCCGCAAGCTGCGAGACTCAGGATGACCATGAGGATTAGACTCAGAGAAATGAAGTGTTTCATACGATGTACCATGACATCCTCCTTGATAATGATAATTATTATCGATCATTTTATCACTTCATTCTCCACATAGACATGTCTAAATCCAAGATCACACATGCGCGATTATTCGATTTCGCCAAACCTGCGCATATATTCGGTCGGGCTCGTGCCTTCAACCTCCTTGAACGTCCGGCTGAAATGAAAGTAATCTGCGAAGCCAACGCTCTGGGCTGCTTTTTTCGCCGATGTCTCGCCCTGTGCGAACAATTGCTTCGCCTTCTCCACACGCAGCCGTTTCAGATAAAGACTCACAGGCATGCCTGTCCGCTCTTTGAACAGTACACTGTAATGTCCCGTGCTTAAGCCCGCCCGCTCTGCAAGCATCGGCAACGTCAACTTAAGCATGTAATGCT
This sequence comes from Paenibacillus enshidis, assembly GCF_042136365.1. Taxonomy (NCBI): domain Bacteria; kingdom Bacillati; phylum Bacillota; class Bacilli; order Caryophanales; family Paenibacillaceae; genus Paenibacillus; species Paenibacillus enshidis. Next base: position 16,615 of record NZ_JBHHMI010000033.1, read on the forward strand.
CCTCAATGTAATGAACCGATTTCTCAATCCGGGTACCGGAAGTCCACCGCTCCTCACTCCATCGACTCTCGTACATGTAGAAGCTCAGAATTCGCTCCAGCATCATCCGGTTGCGAAAGTGCTGCGCCTCAGCCTCTTCTTCACTTAACCCCGGCATGTCTTCCTGTGCCTGAAGCAGACCATCGACCATATACTTGACCTTGACTTCGCTTAGCACACGCTGCGGCCCATTCCAATCCCATGGCGCATGCTCAGGAACAATCCGGTATGTAATGATCACATATTCCGCAACCCGGGTGGCCGGAAGCTGGACTGTGACGACTCCTGCTCCCGAGTGACATGCGTAACCATGTGATACGGCCTTCCATTCACCCGTCTCTGCCGCGATCATCAAATACCCCTTCCGTACAATGAGCAGCTTCTCGCAACCCGGCTCAGGTATGATCCGGCAGGAATCACGAACAATTTCTATACGTTGGAACACAGGAATAACTGCGTTCATTTGCTGAAAACTCATGGAAAGATCCCTCTTCGTCATTATTCTACTGTATTTAATATAACACGCCTATGGCCGCCAATTCGCCAGTCTCATACTCTCACATATAGCAACTCACCGTCACCTGGTTACGGATCGCTGCCTGGATGTACCTTTCAAATGTAAATATATAGACAAAAATAATAGGGAGAGCATATATCGCTCTCCCTATTCGCTTACCGCTAAATCTCCGGCTTCATCTGTTTCCTTGATGACCCCTAATTGAACACCGTACACATATCTTGCTTCTACCATCTCCATTTGCTCAGATGGAAGATAATGATGTTTCTGTATTAACATTTTCTTACCAATAGTCATGATCTGAGACATGTTAATGTACGATTCTTTTCCTGTAATGTGCTCTGGAAGATGAACAAACCACTGATGACTTCCGTTTACTAAGTCTTGATACCAGGGCTTAGACCTGTGATAATCTTTAATTGTGATGATTTTTGCAATCAAAACATCATCTTCGTATTGGCTCTGGCACACCTCGTCGCGAGAAAGAACAACAACTTTCCTTCTCTTTAAATCTGTAACAGCTTTATGTGAGCTAAATATAGAGTCATCTTCAATCAACTCCGTTAAAAAACCTACCTTTTTACCATCGTATGTATATTTCGCAGGCTCATATGGCACAAAGAAGTCTAATGGACGATTAGAAACATATGGAACCCATGCTTCAAAAATCATTTGCTTTTCGATATCGTGCCAAGTTAGAAGAGTCAGAATAACGTAAACTCAAATTTATTACTCCTCCTTAGTCCCATTCCTCTTCTTCTTCTCGAATTGCATCACGGCTAGATTTTTGATATTCTTCGCTCTGCAAATGGAATGGTTTGATTTTGCCCAGGTAGTCAGCAATTGCTTTACCGCTAGCATTTTTCCTACCTTTGCCCTTAAATTCAACAAGATTGTTGGTTTTGTTTGCTACAACAGTCATAATTCTACCTCCCCGCTTCTTCATACGAATCCCTCCGTAATAATTGTGTTATTACGGGTTATTCTACGATCGGCTGATGGATAATGTTACCTGATACCTGCACTTTTAGTATATCGCACAACTCGGAGGTATTCTACCTATAGTTAACTTGCCGTAAGTATATAGGGAGAATACTAATAATTCAAGATTCTTTTAGAATTATCTTCTTACCCATCAGCATCTATCACATCACCCGTACTCTACATTATAGGGAAAGGGATAGCACCTTATACTCCCTTGGCGTACCCCCAGAGCCCTACAAGCTTTGCACAGACTTCCCGCGCACCAGTGTCGGCACGAAACGATAGATGATCGGGACGGCGCTGTCCCGCTCTTCGATGGAGCTCATCAGCGCCCGCGCCGCCTGTCTCCCGATATCCGCAGCAGGCTGGCGGATCGTTGTAATGGCGGGATTATAGATATGCGCGAATTGAGCGTCATCGATGCCTATGATGGACACATCATCCGGAATGCTCATGCCTCTTGCATTCACAAACCGGAGCATCTCGGCAAGCACGATATCATTGCCCGCTAGCAGGGCAGTCGGCGGCTCCTCCAGCGCGAACAGCCCATCCAGCGTGGCGAAGATCTCTTCTCTTGGCACACTGTGCATATATTCCTGCCGGAGGGGAAGGCCTTGCTCCTCCATACCTTTTTTATACCCGCTCACCCGTTCAACCCTTGGCGTGATCCTGTGCTCCCCGATGGGGAGGGTCAAGAGCGCGATGCGGGTATGACCGTGCTCGTTCAGCTCCTGGATGCCAATCTTGACGGCCATCTCGTTATCGAGAAGCAGGCTTTGGGTGTTGACTCCCTCCACCAGCCTGTCAATGAATACCAGAGGGAACTTCTCTTCCACAAGCCTGCCGTAGATCTCCGCATTCTGCCCTGTCGGAAAAATGATCAGCCCGTCCACCTTACGGGCCAGCAGCATGTCAATATGCCGGTTTTCCTTGTCAGGATTCTCATCCGCATTGCAGATAATAACCTGAATCCCGGACTGCTGCAGCTCATTTTCAATCGCCCGGATGCTTTGGATCGACAGCGTATACTCCAGATTGCCAACGATGACACCTGCCATGTAGGTACGATTGTGCTTGAGACCTCGGGCCAGTCCGTTAGGCTGATAGTTCAATTCCTTGATGACCTGCTCGATTCTGGCCTTGGTCTCATCGCTCATATATTTGTATCGTTTATTCAAGAACTGGGAAACCGTGCTTTTGGACACCCCCGCTTCCCGGGCCACGTCCGCAATGGTTAACTTCTTCATCTCTAACTCCTTATGGCCTTTATCGCCTTATAAATGAGTATACGTTTTAAGGCTCCACTCCCCATACCAACATTCCGTTTTTATAGACGGTAACCCTGTTCCAATCCTTGAAGCTATTTGCATTTCCGGCATAGGAGTAGTCGTTGGTTTCATTGTAGTTGCTCCAATCCGCCGGATGAATGCGAAGCTGGATATCCCCGCTCTCTCCGCCTGCCGGGAGGGCTCCTGCTCCCTTCCCGAATGACAGCTCCACATAACGGTCTGCACGGGCAGCCGGAGCGCTCATCGTGGTGAATGATCCGTGTACGTTGGAGCTCCCGATCTTGGCCCAATCCACAAAAAACTGCTGCTTCTGCCTGCTCTCATCCGTGTAATAATAGCGGAGCTTCAGATCGCTTAAGGATACGGCCTTTTGACCGCTATTCACGATATTAAGCACCGGCCTCAGCGCATTATCCGACGGGTTAGCATCACCATTGCGGTATTGCAGGACGATGCCCCCGCTTCCCTTATTGCCGCTACTGCTGCCGCCCTCTTTACCGGGTTTGGTGCTGCCGGTCCCGTTAGCGGGAGCTTTACCGGCTTTGCCGCTGCCCCCATTATTCACTGGTGATTTACCCAGCAATTCTTTCTTCACGAACCGGCCTGACGGCGACAGCTGGCTGTCCGGCCAGTTGCCTGTCTTGCTCGCTCCCGGAAGCAGCGCAGCGGACGTCTCCCCCTTATCCGACAATGACCAATTCACCCAACTGATTTTGCGGCTGTTCAGAAAATCGATCCACACCTTCGCCTCACTCAGGAACGGACCTCCACTCCCCAAAGCATCACTCGTTCCCCATTCGGACACAAAGATAGCAGCCTTCTTACGGAGCGCATAATCGATCCGGTCGCGCAGAGCCTTCCCATGTGTTCCCGCATAGAAATGCAGGGCATACATGGTGTTGGCATCGGCAACCGGGTTATCCGCCGCATCCTGGATATCCTGGCTCCACGTACCTGTGCCCGCGATAATAATATTATCCGGGTCCTTGGCCCTGATTACGGCGCTTACTTCCTCAATATAGGGCTTGATTTGCCCATTCCAGGTCACGCCCCCGTTAGGCTCGTTCGCCAGCTCATAGATCACATTGGGAGTCTTGCCATACAAGCCTGCCATTTCACTAAAAAACACCTTAGCCTTTGCCTTATGCTTGTTAGGGTCATTATCCGACAGAATATGCCAGTCGATGATCACATATACCCCCAATTTGCGGGCCGCTTCTACGGCCTCCTTCACCTTTTTCTTGAGCGCAGGATTGGAAATATAGCCGCCATTTTCCGTATACATCGCTACCCGAAACACGGAAATTCCCCAGTCATCGCGCAGAGATTGGACCGCCCTCTCATTGACGAAATCACCGTACCACTGGATGCCGTGGGAGCTTATTCCCTTAAGCTGGACAGGCTGACCGGCTTGGTCTACCAACCTGCCATTTTTTACCGATAATTGACCGTGCCGTTCCACCGGTGTCTTGGATGCAGCGGACGCCGCTGAAGCTCCTTCGAACAAACCTGTATTTAAGCTGAGCAGCATGAGTACTGCCATTAATCCGAGACTCACTCTTGTTAAAAGGATCTTTCGCATGTGCATGTTCACTCCCTGGTTCCTGTACAGGCCAAATCCCCTCTGTCTGCTGCCTGCCGTTATGACGGGTTTTATTATAGGACAGCCCATGCCAATTTTCTACATCTTAATGGGTAAAACTGAATATGACAATTCATCATAATGCCGAATTGTAAGCCGCAACACAAAGTGGTATCATTCAAACTTTAAAACATGTCTGTTGAAATAACCAAAAAAACTCCGCCTGTCAGGAGAGCAGTGCGTAGCTTTCCCTGACGGCGAAGGTTTATAAGAGCAAAGAATCGTTAAATTGCAGGCGCTGCGGGTGCAGGCTTGTCGGCGGATTCATGCTCAACAAGTCCATGCTTCTCCCAAACCCGGCTCCTCCAGCGGAAGTACATGATGACCGCACGTGTCCACTCATCTGCGGCGATGGCAAGCCATACTCCCGCCAGCCCCATGTTCAGCTTGAACACGAGCAGGTAACCGAGCGGAAGGCTCATGCACACCATGGAGAGCAGGCCTATGAATACCGGGAATTTCGCATCCCCGGCAGCGCGCAGGGAGCTGATGATGACAATATTGGTGGTCCGTCCGCTTTCCAGCAGCAGACTGAGGAGGAGCACCTGCGCGCCAAGGCGGATAATCTCGGGATTTTCCGTAAAGATCCCCATAAGCGGAACCCGGAAAGCAATCACGATCAGATCAATCGCTACCGTAACCATGAGCGCCAATTTGGCGCTTTTCAGCACCCGCGCATAAGCGGCATCCTTTTCCCTGGCTCCGACCAGGCGGCCGACAATAATGGCCGTCCCCATACCAACTGCCATACTGAACAGATAAATATAGCTGGAGATATTAAAAGCATACTGCCGTGTAGCCATCGCTTCAGCCCCCAGATAAGTTACATAGAGGGTAAACACAAGCTGACAGGAATGATATGTGATGGATTCCAGCGCGGACGGAATGCCGATACGCAGTATTTTAACAATGTAATCCCTGGACAGCTTCACATAATATATAAATTGAACCCGGACCTCCGTTACCCTGTACATCAGCCAGAAAAAGATCAGAAGGCAGAGCAGGCGGCTGCCGACCGTGGAAATGGCCGCACCTTCCACACCCAGCGCAGGAGCGCCAAAGTTGCCGAAAATCAGCATATAGTTGCCCAGCACGTGAATTACATTCATGAAAACCGAAATATACATCGTTTCCTTGGTAAAGCCATGCGTGCGGATCGTCGCCGCCAGCGCGTTAATCAGCGCCTGCAGAAAGATAGCTCCGCCAACAATGCTCATATAGGACTGCGCGTACACCAAAATTTCCCCTTGAACATTCAGCCATTGCAGCATTTGAGTGCCGAGCAGCAGGAAGGTCACGCTCAGCAGCAAACCCACCATCAGGTTTAGCGTAATGGCCGTACCCGTGACGCGGGCGGCCTCAATCAGCTTCTTCGAACCGATATATTGTGCGACAACGATGGCAGCACCGTTGCCGATCACTTCAAGGATAAGAATAGCGATGGAAATAATCTGGTTCGCTGCGCCCACTCCGGATACCGCATTATCGGAGACGGAGCTGAGCATGAAGGTATCCATGCTTCCCATCAGCATGAACAGGAACAATTCCAGGAAGATAGGCCAGGTCAAATGGAAAATGTTCAACTGGTTCCCCGGCAGCAGCGAGCCTTTATTTAATGCTTTACCAGTCAATGATGTCACCCTTCTCCGTTTAGCTATTTTCAGATCAAGGGGTATGTTAGCACATTCAAAATGAAAAAGCAGCAGAAATTTGTAAACACATGAAAAACAATCATTTGAAAACAAAAAGACTGTATGTGATCTAATCGTTTGACTGCTGCAAAGGGGTGGTCTAGCATAGATAACAACTGTTGGTTTCTTTGCCAAGGTCTTCTCGGTTCAAGTGAAAAAATTACGAAAGAAGGTCGTTCCATGTCCCTGACATTCCAGGCGCTTGTCGTTGATAACAAGGATGCTTTTACCATGGGCATATCCCGGCTTTCCCTTGAGGATCTCCCGGAAGGGGAGGTGCTGATCAAGACTGCTTACTCCAGCATCAATTATAAAGACGGGCTTGCCGGTACACCTGACGGTAAAATCGTCACCTCTTATCCTTTCGTACCCGGCATCGACTGCTCGGGCACAGTAGTGTCCTCTACAGATGGCCGCTATAAGGAAGGGCAATCGGTGCTCGTGACCGGCTACGGGCTGGGCGTCACCCATTTCGGCGGCTTCAGCGAGTATGTGCGGGTGCCGGTCGAATGGATCGTGCCCCTCCCCGAGGGTTTGTCGCTGCGGGAGGCGATGATCTTCGGTACCGCCGGTTTTACCGCCGCTCTCTCGATTGACCGGCTGGAGCAGCACGGGATTGCTCCCGGCAAGGGAAAAGTGCTCGTAACCGGGGCTACCGGTGGCGTGGGTGCTGCAGCCGTTGCCATGCTGTCCCGGGCAGGCTATGAGGTGGCCGCAAGCACGGGCAAAGCCGATGCCCATGACTACTTGCGGTCTCTTGGCGCCCATGAAATCCTGTCCCGGGACGAGGTCTATGACGGCGGCCGCATCAAGGCGCTCGACAAGCAGCTCTGGCAGGCGGCTGTAGACCCGGTCGGCGGCGCATCGCTCGCCTCCATCCTGAGCCATATCGCTTACGGCGGCTCCGTTGCCGTCAGTGGCCTTACGGGCGGAGGCAGCGTGCCAACCACGGTGCATCCATTCATTCTGCGTGGCGTCAATCTGCTTGGCATCGATTCGGTCTTTTGCCCATATGATACGCGGATGCGGATTTGGGAGCGGCTGGCGGGGGACCTGAAGCCGAAGCAGCCTGAGCTGCTGGTGGAGAAGGAAGTGTCTCTGGAAGAGCTGCCTGACGCGCTCACCGGTATTTTACAGGGTCAGTCGCGGGGAAGAACGGTCGTGCGCCTTTCTTAAGTTTTGCTTACGACACAGGGTATGCAGGGAACAGCGCGAGACAAGAAAAACCACCGGGATTAGGTTGGGAGCCTAGGAATCCGGTGATTTTTCTTAACAGATAGAAAATCTCGCCGTGGTTGCCCACCGGCCTTTGTCATAGCCACGATGCACGAACATCGTGGCTATTCTTATTTTACCCTTCTGAAGGGTGGCACTTTATAGTCAATCATCACTTCTTATTTATCAAGTTTAGTCCATCTTTGAAGTTCATTCTTGCTAATTTTTTTTACTGGTTTTACCTTATTGTCCTCTAAAGAATATCGGTACAATATGCTTTGATCAGATGGGGACTCACATATATAATCAAAATATTGACCATTTTTGTGCCATAAAATTACACTGGTGCTAATGTAATTAGTCTCCCTCGGCAAATATAAGATCGAATTCTTTCTGGTATCGTATATAGCGATGGAGTTCTTGCTCGGATCCCCGAATGAAAAGGCGATCTGATCTGCCTTAGGTGACCAGTTGTAATCGGCAACAGTCTCTACATTTTTCTTGCCTTCTGCAAGTAAGCGATCATTTAAAATCGAGAATTCCCCTGTTCTCAGGTTAACCAGCACTAATGATTCCCCTGAACTACGCTTCACCTGAATCGCTAACCACGTATTTGATGACGATAAAGACGCGCTGGTGACATCCCGGAATTTATCTTCGAAATCGGCTGTTGATATTGTATATTTTTTATCCCCATTCGTTACAACCATTGAAGTAATTATATTTGCTTCTATAGGTATAGCGTCCTCTATCTTAATTCTGTTTGCTGTTAATGTGACTCCCTTTTCCCTCCATATGATTTGATGCCGGCTTACATTTTTCTCGAATTTCGTAATGATTTGGTACGAAGGCATTGCCGAGGAATTTTGTACAGACTTAGCATTATGATTATCGGCGGCGGCACTTGATAAATTACTGTTGCTACCTACAATGATTACACTCATTAAAAAAGCAGCTACATACTTCATTTTTACAACTCCTTTATATACTGATTCAGGTCATTATGCAATTTTAAGCCAGTGAAGCAATCGATGGAGTAGATAAATGGAGTACCTTGTTAGCGGTTCCAGTGTAATACATTAACTAACTGAAGTGCATCTCGGAAGCCTTGCAAATAGATTTCTCTCTCCAGGTGAGACTGTATGGATAGCTGGGTCTCTTCGTAAAGAATTATCGTATGCTTTAAATCGTCTGGCACTGCGTGGTAAATAGCTCGGAAGTAACTGTCACATTCCTCGATTAGCTGACGATAATCTGGCTGCGAATGAGACAAATGATTGTATAATAGCTCTATGCGCGTTCGAATTAAGGGCTCTGCCAAAGATTCGAGCGATTCCAGCATGTTCACACCTCTTTTTTGTAGAAAAATCCAAACATTGGGGAGTACACATGGATATCAAAAATGAAATTAAATTACCACTGCATTCAAACATCTGATATTATAAAAGGGCGAGGGAACCCGGCAAAAGTTTCTCGCCCAAAGTCGATTGTTTAAGCAATCGGCTTTTTTAATTTCTCTTTCTCTATTCGATTATACCGATTGATCAGCTCGTCCAGTCGCATGGATTGCTTTACAATTCTTGGATGACTCAGTTTACCGTGCTCCTGCACCAGCAAATGCAATTTTTGCCGCGCCCGCTCAATTTGGATTCGTAAAATCACCTTGGAACTGCTTGTCATTAGTTTCACCCTCCTTGTGTGATATTTTAGGTTTTTATGTCAAATAGTTGCACCACATACAGAAGACAAGTCTCCAGTTATTGGACTCTGTTAAGGCGAGAAAAACAAAAAGACCTTCCGTATGGAAAGCCCTTAGACACACCTAAATGTGCAAAAAATATCACCCGCCTACCCCATGTCCTAATGTGGATACAGCCGTCGTAATAACTATAACTATAAAAGCTGATTCACCTTTCTTGACAGCTGTTTGAATTTCTTTTTAGCATCCTCATTCGTCCATTCCCGGTCCATTTCTAATAGTGTCAAACAGTTAACCACATTTCGTACACTGTTGATATCAACAGATAAACGCAAACCCTCGAGTATGAAATTTATTGCATTACCATGGCCCCTTTTGAATCGATATACGCCTAAGTCGCTATAGAATTGAGGGATTTTTTCCTTCACCACAGAGTTGTCATATGGCCCATATTTCCCCTCTATCTCAATAGACGGAATATACGCCGAAAAGCGCTCCAATATTCGATCAATATCAAAATCAAAGCGGTTAGCCGCTTTGACCATATAGCCCAACGCGTAAAAGATTTCATCTGGCCGGGAAGCAACAAAATCTGCGTATTCCTCTAACGCCGCTGCTTCACCAGATAATACCCGGTACAAATATTTATTAGCAGCTGCCCATTCAGCAAATTGATGAATGCATCGACGTGCTTCTTCGTCGTCCTCACGAATCCACAACTCTCCTTGTTCGTACTTCGAAACATAACTTAAAGCCCCTTCGTAATCCTGGAATTCTTCACAGACGGTGGAACGATAAAGCCAACCATACAAAATATAAAAATAGAATGGCTTTTTCGGTTTGCGTTCAGTTGAAGGGCGTTCATATTGGATCGTAGCGATTCGCAGCATGTCCACTGCAAGTTCATCTACCTTTTTCCACTTATGAGCAGTTCCCATAACATGAAGCAGCGCTTTCAATGCATCGAGCTGATCCGCTTCATCTAAACGACTCACATACGGCTCAAACAAAATGGCTGATCTTAAATTAGCATCTAGATCATTCCCTAACGAGAGCTCGAACAACCGGTAACGGCAAATGGCCAGCCTTTCTGAGTGCTGGAATCTTTCCGCCTCGCTCACCTGGGTATAAATAATCCCCGCAGCTTGTCTATGATCAGAAGCGAATAAGGCTTCCGCCACCTCAAACAAAACGGATGTGTATGACAGATCATTCAATAATCGATGAACCATCCGTTCGATCAAATCTATGCGGTGCAGCTTTGCACACCGGAAAATAAAAGGTCGAATCCGTCGCATGCTTGGGGTAAAAGCAAAGCATTCTTCAACGTATGATTCAAACAAAAAATCTTCAGATAATTCCATCGCTGATGTAATCAACTCTAATTGTCGGAATGAAATAGGCTTCGTGCCTTGTAGAATCCGACTCAACGTACCGGCATTTACATGAGAAATAAGTGAAAATTGAGTGAAACTTAGATTGTGTTTATGCATGTACGTACTGAGTGTTTCACGAATTGTATTGGCCGCCTTCAAACCAGAACCACTCCTCTCCATCACACAAACAATAACCAAACTTTGGCATTTAATTATTGATAATAATATACACTTAATTAACATCGGTCAACAGTATATATCTACTACTGTAATATAAATATCTAAAACCTCAACCTATTCTGACTCTATATGAATATTATATTGGGTTTATTTTAGATACCACAGCTACAAAAGCTGATTCACACTCTCGACCTCTCGTCAGATGTTTGAATTTCTTTTCCGCGTCCTGGTTTACCTATTCCCAATGCATTCCAAATAAGGTATGCTCAAATAAATAACTGATCATTTGCTACATCATGTGTCTGTAAATCCATACAAGGTGCCTTTTTGTACATTCAACCTAGATAAATATCCCTTTTCTGGACGCCTAAAATGATGCTTGGATTTGAATAATCCTTGCCCTCCCCCACAGAAGGACTTCCTAGGTAGGAATCTCCAAGTATAAATGGGGGCACCGCAGCTTCTCTATGATTCAGAGACGAATAAAGCCTCCGCAATATCGAATAGAACTAGAGTATATGACAATGAACAATTCGTTCAACGCAATCCAAACGACTCAGTCACGTAGCGGTTTATCTGTGCAAGTCTATTGTTCGACGGTTCGCTCAACTTCCACGTTTACCTATAACACAAATTATTCGTTCCAAGCTGGCTGCGTAGGATATTGAAGCGGATTCCCCGGCTTCTTAAAGCTGTAGGATGTTTGACTATCCAGATACGAATTATTTTTATTTTAATACTGCCATTTCATTGATTAATTGAGGTATATTACACTGTTAATTTGAATAAATTGATTAATGGTTCGCTCACCTAAATAAACATCTAATTTAATACCTTGGGACTATTTGAAATAAATCATTTAGCATCGGAGGAATAGAAAATGTATATCTACCAATTCAACAAAGAAACTGGCAGGGTTATCACCAAGTTTGATTCAAATTTTATTATGTCTCGAATCCTTAAACTTTCTGGTCAATCTTATATTGGATGTGCTCACTTAGAACGTGAGGGTATTATTGGATATCACCAAGCACCAACTCCACAATTGTTTCTCATAGTGAATGGTGATGGTCGGATCCGTGGGAGTGATAATATAGATTATTATATTACACAAGGCGATGCAGTATACTGGGAAAAAGGAGAATGGCACGAAACTAGAACTGATTCAGGTTTAACAGCTATCATTATTGAAGGTGAAGAAATAAACTCATCAACTCTTCAGTTAATAAGTAAAGAAGGTTCAAAGTCTGAAATCATTAGTGAACGCACACAGTAACAAAAATGATCACGCCAAATAAGCCATCACAGGACGACCGATTGGTTATTTATGGTTTTTATAATCAGGTCAGGTCGCAGCACCTATAATTCGGTAACCCTGAGCTAGTGCCAATAAAATGGCTTATTCCACCGTGATCTCACGATTTACGGGACGAACATCGGCGGACTTTTTCTTGCCGGCACTTCCATCATTGGAAGGAGTGGGTCCTGCCCAGGAGCACAATGCTTGGCTGACGGAAAGACGTCCATGTTCACCCCGATCTCCGATACCACGGCAATGGCGAGATTTCATTCCGTTTTGTGCCTTGAGCGAAGCGGAAAGGAATGGGTATAAAAATGAATGAAATAATATTCAAACCAATGCTAATTAAAATGACCGTTCCAAGTTTTTTAGACGAGGAACGGTTTCAGTTACCGAATTATATTAAGATAAATTTTTATCTTCTACTACCCATGACTAAATTCCTTATTACTTTCTTGAATTTTAGCGATACCCCACTACGATTGAAAACCATTCTTCGTTCAGCCTTGGAGATATTATAGATAGGAGAGGCACACAAAGTAGTGAGAATTACCATAACAATCATGATTGAAAACATTTCATCAGAAAATATATTCTCTGTCAAACCTATATTTGCTACTATTAACCCCATAACTCCACGGGCATTAAGCAATCCACTTATGGCAGATGATTCTCTCCAAGAATAACCTGTTTTTCTTAACGAAAGCACACTAAATCCATATTTCCCGATAAAAGATACTGCGATAATGGCTATGAGTGGCAATATAAATGTACTATTTGAAAATAATCTTATTAGATTTGTGTTCATCCCAGAACATACAAAAAATACAGGTAGAAGTAGTACAACTACTAAATGCTCGAGTCTTAAGGAGACTTCTCTTTGTAATATCTCTTTTCGTGGCATCGCAATTCCAACTAAAAAACCACCAAAGACCGTGTGAACACCAATTATGTCGGTTACTGCTGCACCTCCTAGCACCATAAGAATGATAGCTGCGAATTGGTTTTTCGATAATTTCCCCTGTTTTTCTATCTTATTCCCAAAGCGTCTAAGCCAAGGTTTGAGTATATATAGTATGCAAAGCGTAAAAGCAGTAGTCCCGAGAATTGTAAAGGCTCCCTTAAGTAAATCCGCATCATGGACAAATGATAGTAGTAGTGCAAGTAAAATCCATGCTACAACGTCTTCCATCCCTGCAACCATAATAGTAAAGACACCTAACTGGGTATTAATGATTCGTTTTTCGCTAAGTATCCTTACCACAACAGGGAAAGCAGTAATGGACATGGCTAATCCAGCAAAAAGAGCAACTACTATTGCTGGGTGGATACTGTCAGAAAATTCACCCATAAGAAAGTAAACAGTAACGCCACCGAACAATATGGAGGGGAAAAAACCAAATATTAAAACAAAAACAGAATTTTCAAACTGCTCTCTTTTGAAATAACTAAAATCCAATTCTAACCCTATAAGAAACATATATAGAGTTAATCCGATATTACTTAGTATTGATAGTATCATTATTACATCTTGTGAAAAGAGTTCCTGTTGCAATTCTGGCGCAAATAAGCCAAAAACAGAAGGACCTAAAAGAATTCCGGCACTCATTTCCCCAATGACCGTGGGTTGTTTTAACTTATTAAAAATTTTGGCGATGATTTGTAAGACAGCCAATAGAAATACCAACGCAATCAAAACAGAGGATAGATCGCCATTCAAAGTTATAACCCCTTTTATCAAACTTTATTAGGATTGCTCTAGACTCCATTTTAAAAGGTAAGATTTATTCAAACGTTGAGATAAGTATTGAATACGATATATACTTAACGCTGTAGGATTAATTTCAGTAGACATTAAATAGGCATCTAATGCCAGGTATGGTTCGTCTAACTGTTCGTAACATTCTCCAACCATAAACCAAGCAGCGGAATTATAAGGTGTTCCGAGTTGAGCAGATGTTTTGTAGTTGACAACTGCATCCTCTATTTTGTTAATTCTTTTATTCAAGTCACCTAACCTATAGTGTGTTTTAGGATCGTAGGGATCGTGCTTTACAAACTGTTTTGTCCGCTCTAATGCCATATCCATGTCCCCCAGCCAGATTGCTTCTCGCGCGCGTGTTTCCAAAAGAGGATGGAGGTTCTCATTATACATATGTTTAAAGGGAGCTTGATCGGTTGGAATTTGTTTAGCCCAATGTTCAGCAAGATCAAGTAATCGTGTGGTTTCCTCTCGATTTCCATTAATATAGGGAAGGAAGCTAATAGCTCGATAATACATACTGGCAAAAAAACGATCGGAAGGATCATTTTCAGGGTGTAAATACTTGAATTCTTCATCGGCAACTTCACACCAGTGTTGTATATGTTTCTTATCTCCTTTTACCCTTGCATAATGAACAATCATATTGATCAATGCAATCATGCGAGTATGTGTACCCTTTTTTGTATTTTCAGCAATTCGTAGTAAAATTAATTCTGCTGCGGGAAGTTGTTTAGAATCTACTTTTGTCAGTGCATTTGCATATTTCCATGTTAATCTTGCTTCCTCAGCATAAGAACGAATTTGTTCTTCTGTTCCTGGTTGTACATATTGGAGTACTGTATTATAGAAGCCCAAACGAGTAAGCAAAAAAGCAACGTTATCTTTTTGAATTAAGGTAAGACCTCCCCATTCCTTCAGTAAGTTACACATATTATTCCATTCTGGACTTCGTAAATGTACAGGGAGATGACGAGGGTCATCAATCTGGTATTCAGGTATCCGCAGTTCGTCTGTCAATTTCTTTCTCAGGGATGCTAGTGTATTAATTTGAAAATACGTAAGAGGGAGTTTATCATTTCTTATGAGTTCTTTACCTAATACAGCAACGGAATGAGCATGATGGGGGCCACATACAGTAGGTACCAAGTCAAGATAAGGACGTAAAAGATTTGCACTGATATGAAACAAGGATTCTATTGGATGATTTTTGGTAGCCGCCTTTATTTTATATACTGGTGCTCTAATAATAAGCCCCTCCTATATTATTTATTTGCAATTGATTGAGTATTTTTTATATATGGCGTTGTTAACTCCGCATATTGTTTTCCAATGGAAGTTGCTGCCTTATGTAAGTGTTCTATTGCTGTGAAATTACTCGGGTCAGTTATTGAAGATTGAAGATACCAATTACATGCTTCCTCCATGTCCTCTAATTGTTCATAACACACCCCAACCATGAAAAGCGCATAACTCTTATATGGAAATCCTATCCTTGCCGCTTCCATGTATGCTTCCATTGCCTTGTCAATAAGACCAATTTGTCGATAGGAATCTCCAAGATGCATATGAACTTTCGGATCCATAGGGTCATGCGCCACTAGTAATTTCGCCTTTTCTATTGCCTTGTCTACATCGCCGGTCCAAAAAGCACATTTAATCCCAGTTTCAAGTAGAGGATGCCAGTTCTCACGTGATACAAAAGAAATATACGAATCATCCTTAGGAAATGCCTTGGCGTACTCTTCAGCCTTATTCATGTAATCATTAAGTAAAACATGATTTTTTTGTAGGTAAGGGATAAAAGCAATCGCTCTAAAATACATACTAGCTTGGATCAGTGCGATTGGATCGTTGTCAATTGGGAGTAACTTGAATTGTTCAGTGGCAATATCCGCCCAATATTGTATTTCAGCAAAATTTTTAGCTGTTTTTGAATAATGTACTATTAGACTCCCTGCCGCTCTTACCCTAAGATGTACAGCAGGGGCACTTAGTGCAAGTAGTTTCAACGTCTCCAGACACCGATCTTTAGGAGAAACCAACTTGTTTTTAGCTAAATCAAGACGAGCCGCTAACTCAGCTTTAGACAAATCAGTTGCAATTTCCTCTTTGGTGATCGGTTCAATTAATTGAACTGTAGTTTGATAGAGCCCCATTCGATTAAGTAATGTAACAACACGGTGCTTAGTCTCATTGTCTAAGGAACTCCATTTTTCTAACCAATTAACTAGGTTCCTCCATTGTGGTGTTTGTAAGTCAACCGGTAACTGTTTGGGATGATTACAAATAAATCGCGGTAATCCGCAATTAACAGAGATAAGGTTGCGAATATTAGTTACTGGATTAGTTTGAAGAGGGATGGACTGGTATTCTGGATGAATAACTTGATCGTAAGCACTAATAACTCCTTCTGTAAGAATAGAACCTCCCATAATTGGATCTAGGTTTAAAAAAGGCCTTAATAACCAGGCACTTAATGGCACAAACTGTTTAGACATAACCAAACCTCACTTTAGTTTTATAAATGTCGGGTAAAAAATGTACAAGCTTCTGTTATCCAATGAATGATATTGTGTTTTTTGCGGTACGCATGATTTTCATCTGATAATCGTATAAAACGATGCTCTGTGTTATTCTTCCTTTCCAAAAGTTGATGAAGATTCTCTGCGTCCTCAATTCTAAGTTGGAGGTCATTTTCTCCATGAACTTGTAAAACGGGTTGAGGTGAAGGAATATGATCTAGAGGCTGAGTCAAAACATCAGGTGAAAACGCATAGTTAGCAAAACGTCTAACAAGTTTATCCTTGCTTTGTAACAAAACAGCGGGGTGAATATATCCACTGGTAATAACAACAGCACCGATTACTTCCGAAACAGATTGCATTGTAGCAAATCCTAGATAACCACCGTAACTATGACCATATATACCTATTTTTCCTTTGACAGCTAATCCATTTCTGATTAAATAGTCAATGCAATCTTTTACATCTGCTACATCATCCACACCATATCTAGCAGGTTGGACTGGGGGTAAATTACGATTACGGATACTACTCCCTCGTGGATTTACCAGTACTACATTAAAACCTTTACTAATAAAAGAAAGAACAACAGGTGACCAGTTCGCCCACCAAGAACCTGACGGACCACCATGCAACATCAAAATCGTTTTATCTGTCGTTTTTTGGGGAGCATATATCAAGCATGGAATCAAATATCCGCGTTTAGAATCAATATCAACCACTTCAGGCATCCCAAGATTAATGTTTTCTTGAGGAGGAGTTATCTGAATCGGTATCTCATCTCCCTCTTTCCAAGAAAACAATGAGGCTGGTGAATTTGGAGAGATACCGAGAAAGTAAAGAGTCTTTTCAAACCACGTAGGCGCGACCATCATTGATTCAAAGGTCATCGGTAGTGGCTGCACTTCATTCATACCAATATGGTAAAACATAAAAGATGAGGTAGGCCACTTATCTAAAGTTAAAAGCAATCGTTCCCCGTCAGGATGCCAAACAGGTAATTCACGAAGAGAAATATCAGCGATAGATTGTTTTTCCCCTGTAGCTACATCAACTATCTCTGCGATAAGTCCTTGGGTTGTACGCAATAAACATACTATCTTGTTTCCATCAGGACTCCAACGTCCCCCCATAGGAATTTTAGTAGGAGATCCTTCAAAAATAACCATCTCAGTTTGAGTTTCTGGATCGAAGAGTACGTAATCACAAATTATATTTCCACTTCCATTACTACATCGCCGCTTCATTAGGATTTGTCCTCTAACTGATATATCCGGTTTTAATTCCTCAATTGTCTGACTCTCGACCAACTTAACTATCCTAATTGCTTCCTCTTCGTTTCGGAAGTGGATTAACGATAATTCCTGCTTTCCTTCTCCATTATTAAGAATCCCTAAGTAATACTCTTCGTTGTAAGTAATAATTTCATATGGAGACGGGAATATAGAATTATCTGGAGTGATTAATTGTTGTTTTTTTAAATCCCAAAATTGCAATTGAAATTCATCCACTCGTTCTATAAAAAAACCAATAAACCGGTTAGTAGCTACTGGTGCGCATTGTGACTCTTTTAGTTCTGGAATTACACGAGTCATGTTATGACCCCAGTATAACGCCGTGCCGCTTGTTGCATTCCAAGTAACAATAGACATATTGTTACTTGGAATAGAGTAACTGTCACACCAACCCATATTAGCAATATCACTAGGATCAAAAATGTTCATTTGGTTTTCACCTTCTTTCTTATTGAGAAAACGAGGTATTTATCTACATAATTATGTTTTGATCTATATAGACAAAGAGTGGCCCATTTCAAAATATCACCAATAACGGAATTGGTTAAAAGGGTTTAGATATGGATTAATAGCCGTACTCTACATGACTGAGTACTCCAAACTCCTCCAGTAAGGACTTAGTGTCAACCTGCGAAGAAACAATCTGCTCATTCTTTTCAGTTTCTTCTACATTTACGTTTTCATGGATATTATTCATTTTCCACCCTCCTTCCATATGTTTTTTTAACATTTTTTATCAGTATCCATATTCAACATGGCTGAGTACACCAAACTCCTCTAGTAAGGATTTGTTTTCTTCTTGAGATGCCATGTTTTGTTCATTTTTTTCAGCTTCTTCTTTCATGTTATTCATTTCCATTCATTTCACCTCCCATTACAGCTAAGATCCCGTTAATGGTGTATAAAATGGACCACTGTCTGTCAATACAGTTTAAGATTCTGACTTAACTAACTGATTTATTTCACAGACCTTACATGCTGAGTGCTTTTTTACCGGAATAATTTGTGAAGTCAAATTAGGCTGCATCCCCCACATTGAATTGAGTGTAGTCGGTTTCATAGCTCCAGAAATATATCGAAATGCCTCTCCAGCTATAAACGAGGCAGCCATTGAGCCTGAAGATACAATACCTCCTGAATGACCGGTTGGTAACTCTCTTTGTATTTCGATAGACTTTTCTAAATCTGGATTTTTTTCAATCAATCCTGCGAGATGACACATAATACATGCTGTCTTCCCCGGTATACATAGTGGCCCTACTTTCCCTCCAGTTCCCGTGATAAAGGGAATCTGTTTCTGCATGCATGCCTCACCTATCCATTGTTGAACTAACCAAAGCGGTTGATCAGCACATCCAATGACAAGATCAACCCCATCAAGATATGGAGTAAGACTTTCAGCGCTCGTTAAATATCCAACATGCCCTTCTACCTTGGTTGTGGGAGCGAACTTTTGTGCAACTTCGATCGCACAGTCCTTTTTCCAACGGCCAACATCTGTAGGTGTATAAAGAATGGAACGATTAAGATTTGTAATTTCAATACGATCTCCGTCAATAATATAAATATTTCCGATACCCAGACATAAGAGTTGATATAAAACCCAACTTCCCATCCCTCCAAGCCCAACAACAAGAACTTTTGAATTTCTCAACCTCTCCATATAATCAAAACGTGATATTTCGTCAGTTTCAAACTCTGAGAAAAAATCAACTGTTTTGGCCCAACGGGCATAATCCTGCATTGCAAGGTTGTGCTTTATGTCCAACTTCTCGAAAAAGCCTTCACTTATCAAAGTGTTCAAGAATTGATGATATGAATGCTCATTCTCTCCACCTAACACACGGATTTGAGAAAAAAATTCTTGAATTGTACCTCCTTCTCGCCATGTCTGCAAAAGCTTAATTGTGGAGGAATCCCAGCATTTTAAACTATTGAAACTATTTTTTAATCCGAAGATCATTTCTGTACCCCTGACTATAGTTCTTACTCGAGAACGTAATCTAATTTTGTTTCCTTCCATTATCTTCATTCACATCAACTCCTAATTAGAATATTGAATTCCTTTTGATAGGTATCTACCACTCGTTGCATTTCAGCCATTAAACTCTCTCCACGATCTGTAAATGTGCAATTTAAACGTATGATTTCCAACGCACGATCAAGTTTATCAATGACTTCCTCCAGTCGATATTTTAACTTATCTCCCAACCCCATTTTTACTCCACGAGCCAGGAACACGGCCATTCTAGAGAATACAAATGCTCCATGAACAATTCCAAGCATAGGACGTTGGTCTTGCCGAAATGGTGATACATATCTATTATCTGAATATTCAGGAAAGAAAATTGGATCACTTTCTAATACTAAGGTCAGTCGGAGATGGGACTGTTCGTGTAACAAATGTTCAGCTGTGTACATTTCATCCGAAAAAGATTGGCGCTTTTCAGACATAAAAACAGCTCCCAGATAATTAGATTCCGTAAATGTGGAAGAATATTTGCTCGTATAAGGTACAATTAACTTCGTATAATTGAGTAGTTCTTCCCAGTAATCCGGACAAACCTTTTTAAGCAATGCACAAGCGCGTTGAAAGTTGTCATAAATCTCATCAGATAGCGGGTTTATTGCTGCTAAGTCATAACCATATACTTTGTATCGTTCGTTAGAGTTCATCTTGTTAAACAACATTTCTACCAACAAATCCCCCGCGTCCAATTCAATTCCATCAACTAGCGTATAGCGTTGTTTTACAAATGGGTGTTTTGATTCTACATTTAAGGTTGGCTCTAACAAATCTTTTACAGATATCGTGTATATCTGCTCATGACTTTTTATTAATAAGCACTTTTTTTCAAGTGACAAATATACAATTTCATCTACTTCATTTGGTAATACAATGTGGCGGGGATGACCTGGAAAACGAATCTCATGGTTGTAAACGAGCATTGGGATAGGAAAAGAAGGCCAACAACCTTGCTGAATGAAGGGAATTACCAAATGACGACTAAAAAGTTGTATCCATCTTTCGAGGGGAGCCTGTTTCCCATCTCGGAATATCTCCATTAACTTTACCCAGTAGTAGCAAAAAAATGGATGATTAATAATGTTTATGCGTACATCTTTCGGTAAATCTTGATATAGACATGCCAGGCTATTGTGTATATCAGCTAACTCATTGGAAATATACGGACGCAATTTATCCATTACTTTTGGAATTACCGAATCAAGTCGATCTAAATAGAAGGTTAATTCCTTGTCTTCTTTTATCTGCGCTCTTTCAAGTAAAAAATCATCTTTCATGTTGTTCTCCTCCTCTTTTATAATTTAATCGTTATTATCAAACCCCAGTTTTACCAACTCATCCTTCGAAAGCGGATTAACATTCCATTTATTGCATATATTCTCTATTTTTTTATTTTCAATGATAATTTTCTCCAGCAAATCTCTGCCGAGTGTAGTTAGTTTTAAATTGTGTGTTTCAATAGTTGTAACAGCTTCATTAACCTGATTGACCAGGAATGGAATCCGTTGAGCATATAATTCTTCACCAGTTTCTTCGTAAATACGGATCATTGCTTGGGCAACACGTGTGAATACGAAAATCCCATGATACAGCCCAATAACTGGTCTGGGCCCAGCTCTAAAAGGAGATGGTACAGTAAAGTCGGGACCATGAAGATGTAATGGATCTTTGCTCATTATTGCGTTCAATCTAAGATGACTTGCTTCATGAACTAATCGTTCTACTGTGAAAATTGGTTTGCCAAAAGTATCAGATATAAAGATAGCTCCCGGCCATACGGTAGTAGTAAAAGCATGTCTTTCACCACCCACAAAAGGTACTATCATCTGAACATTCCCTCTAAATTCTGTTACGAACTCTGGCCATGTCCGTTCTAATAGACCTAGGCAATTTTCAATATGCGTTTTCTTCGCTTCAGATATTGTTTCAATCTGTACTAATTCGCTATCTTGAGAAAAATTTCTATTCCATTTATTTAAGTACTCATCCAGAAATGGTTCACCACCATACACTTGTATATTAGTTCTTTGAAGTACGACATGGGACTTTATCATTTCATGAGCAACACTACCACCTATCAAAGCTGTGATCGGTACTTTGCTTGTTAAATCACCTACCCGAATGCTTAAAGAGCTATTTTCGACTGTTAACACTGCGAACTTGTTGTTTTTAATGTCTTCATTTAGCTCAATATCAAAAGGGACATTAGGGAAGATTATCCGTCGATTTTGGACTGGAACCGTTATGGATTCGGTCAGAAGTCCTTCCTTTAAAGCTTCAACAATTCCGAAACGATGTAACTGCATCATCCATGCTTCAAGTGATTTGGGATCATTTTGTCTATAAAGTTCAAACAAATGATAGCACCAATAATAAAAAGTGGTATGTGTAAAAATATTCTTTTGCATAGTCTGTGGAAGAGACGTTAATAAATTTAGGTGCTTTTTGAATCTTGAAAATGTCTCACTTGTTACTTTTCCCTCTAACATTGTTTCAATACGTTTCATTGAATTAATTCTATTTTCAAAATGGTCACTTGTGAATTCATCGTTATCAATACTAACCGGATTAAGTGTGGCTATATAAGTTTTCATTTATACCTTCCTTTCGTGTTTTGTTATCTTATTTCACGTACTGCTTTTTTTGAAGAAATAAAGATACCACATGCAACTAATATCAAACTGGCAAAAGCAAGAGTGTTCTTGGTTCCGTATAATTGTGAACATGACCCTAAAACAAGCGTTCCTAGTGGAATTAAAAACATCGCCAAGGAACTCATAGAACTAAAAATTCGTCCTCTCATTTCTTTTGGCATTTCACCTTGAACATATGAAGACATACTAATCATTGCTGCCCCCGCTGGTAATCCGAGAAGGAAAAAGCCCACAAACATAAAGTACAGACTTGATGATAGTGAAATTACTAACAAAGCGAACGCTTGAATAAATAAATTTAATGAGAATACAATGCCACGTCTATTCTTTAATTTTGTTTTAGGAAAAATAGACATTGATACTACACGGCCTACAGCCCAAACCCCAAGCAATAAACCGAAATATTGGGAATCTCCATTAGAAATATTACTTAACAAAGCAGGGAGTAAAAATGGTATAGCATAAGTAATTGCTTCAAGAAGAGGAAACACCGAAAATTGTGGCCCTAGAACAGGATGTTTAAAAACGAAGGACAGACCATCTTTAGCATCTAATAGGATATTTTTTCTCTTAGATGCTGGGACATGTGTGTCTATTCCTTTTTTTCTCAATTCTTTTGTCATCAAATAAATTAAAGCAGCTGATAACAAAAAACTGATCCCATCTATAAGTAGTACGATAAATATCGGCACGTATGGGATGAGCAAACCTGCAATTGCAGGACCAATAATACTAAAAGTTGTAATAGTACCTAATATCCAGGCATCCATCTTTACAATTTTCGAGTGTTCTCCTTCGGCTAAATCAGGCAATAGCGATTGCACACTCGGATTAAACAAAAGACTTACTACTCCTAGAATTATTGAAAAGGCAGAAATCATATATAAATTTGGAGTTTGTGTTATTAAAAGTGCAGCCATTGTTAAAACTATTCCTGCTCGTATAAAATCCGCTGATAATAAAAGAGTCGTTCGGTTTAGACGGTCTACGATGACACCAGCGAAAATACCGACAATCGCCATTGGGATTGCCATTGAGAAACCGAGTGTGGTCCCCCCCTTAACCCCTTCAAAATTATTATTTACAAACCAAATAAGTCCAACCTTGTTTAGATGATCACCAATTAATGAAATCATCATTCCAAACCAAAGATATCGAAAAGGCGTTGGTGAGGCTTTAGAAATTTCTACTTTTTTATCATTGATTTGCGATTCTAACAATGGCTTCACTCCTAAATTCATTTATACGCATGAAAACGTGTTTTTATATTCATGTAGAACGCCTAGTTGCTTAAGCGATCCAAGATACACATAGAATTTATTTCTTTCCATTTCACTCATATCTTCTTCAATGAGTTCATAAATTTCTTTAGCGCTCTTCGTTCCATCAATTGAAGAAATGATTTTATAGTGCGAACTCTGAAGGCTCATTTCAACACTTAGTGTTCTATTACGTTTATGTTGTATGGTAAGACCCGGGACAAGCTTTTTTTTGTAAATAATTGGACGATATACCTTTTCCATTTCAGAATTAAGAACCAGTATCTCTTCTTCTTTTATTTCTTGAATCTCATTACTTGGTAATACAAATTCATCAATGAGTTTTACAATTGCAGGGGGTAGTTCCAACACACCATCTCTATAGGTATTTATGAAAAAAGTAAGCCCGGATACACCTAATGAACTGACAATTTGCTCTGCATCTTCCTCGCCTATGTCAAAAGAATTACGAGTGCTCCAAAAACGGCTCTTTCCTGGATGTATACGATAAAGCATTTTTACAGTATGATTAACCCGAAGGTAGTGTCTTTGGACATGGTCTTGATACCATTCGGCCGCTTCCTGCTCGGTAATTTCTCCTGAGATTACAGATGCCAGTGCGGAAGCTGCTAAGCTTGCCGAATAAATCGCTCCATGTACGCCTGTGGAAAAGAGTGGATCTACAAATATGGCAGTATCGCCTATCAAAACGTATCCATCTTTCCATAGTGGTGCATCGACAATGTGGTTTGTGTACTTCAAGAGTTTTACGTCTCTAATGAGAGTCGAATTTCCTAATTTCTCTTTAACTAAGCTGGTTGAACATATTTGACTTCTCAACATTTCATTAGGATCTGTAGTTATATCAATAGCATCACCGACAAAACCAACACTCGTTAATTTATCGTTCAAGGGTATATACCACAACCAACCATCCTTAGATACTTCGCTAATGATGTTATTCTCATGAGGTGATTCTAAGCGCTGAGCCCCTTCAAAGTAAGAAGTAAGTGCGATACGTTTATGGCCGTCAATATGTATTGGCAATTTGAGTTTTTTAGGTAAAAATTGAGCCAACCCACTTGCATCAATAACATATTTCGCGTATATCTCTTGATTGTTACCATCATTCATTTGAATCCTTAGACCAATAATACGTCCATTTTCATTAAGTATAGGCTCGCGTGCCCAACAATCAAAAATTACATTGGCCCCAAGTTCCCTCGCATGTTCTAACAACATTTCATCAAAACGAGAGCGAATCACTTGATAAGCATATCCCGGACTAGAAGAATTCATAAACAAGTCAAGTTTCTTTTTCGATTTCCCCCATACAAACACAGCACCAGTTTTTTTAGGAAAACCTTCCGCTTCCAATTTTGGAATAATACCCAACTCTTTAAGATATGGCATCGACATCGCTAGTAAAGATTCACCAATGTGATCTCTCGGGAATTTTTTTCCTTCAAGAACTAACACCTTCAATCCTAAGGAAGCAAGTGTTCCGGCCAAACAAGAGCCAGCTGGCCCACCTCCTACTACTATTGCATCTAATCCTTTATGCTTCTCCAACTACTTTCCTCCTCTACAGCTTTTATTTTTAATTAATGCTGGTAAGGTAGTTCGGCAGTGCCGAAAGAATGACCCTCAATAGTTGAAATTTGAGTTAACAACAGTGTTGTTGCTAGTAAACATAGTGCCGAAATGCTTTTCAGTTTGTTCATTAAGCATTACACCACCTTTTTGTATTTAGATCTTGAAATCATATTATCTTAGTTTTTAAAAGCGTGTTTTTGGGGAATTCGAGCACTTACTCTAATACACATCAATTTACGACACATTTTCTTCATATTTGTATCCATTATATAAATCAATTTATATTTACTAGACAGTCAAAAATTCTATAGTTTCAAAAAGCCAAAGATTTCGCATCAATATCATAGGCAGCCTGCTTGGAATGAATACGAACCACCTGAAGCTAAGTCCGGCGCAATGATTCGAATGACAAAGCTCGAACGAAAAAAGTGAATCAATGTTTCATAGCATTGGCCGTTGTTTGTTGCAAAATAATAGTGCTCAGTTTTGCAGCAATAGTTTATGCAGTCAAAAGTAACTGGTTTGATATGGAAAGGTGAGCAAGATAGGCTCACCAGCCTCTGCGAAGCCTGTCGCTTTGCCCCTTCGCAGTGAATCATGCCCATAGAGGCTCCATTTCAAACCTATGCATAAACCTTACTTGTTGCCGCATATTGACAAAATCCATCGCTGCAAAATTCGGCACTTTTCGATTGCCAAATCAGCTGTTCAGGGCAGGGTCTCGAATGACAGACGGCACGCCCAGATGGTCGAATCGCAGCATGAAGTGATGATGATCACGGCAAACCACTCTAATGTGACTTGTTAGTGAAGCAGATACGGAATAATAACAAGAGGTCTTTCATGTATTTGAGCATCGGCATGGTCAATCGCTCGGAAATCGGGTAAACTACTTTTTTAACCCTTTCAGCAATTTATCCTTTCGTATTGGAACTGTGAAAGCTGGTGCAACAGACCGAATTTCCTTACGAAGAGAAATCATTTTGCTGAGATGGTGGAGGAAGAACTGGTTGGGGCTTCACGCCTGATTAATTATCGTCCTCATAATTTTCTCGGCTGGGGGGCCGCTTTTGAAGCCTCTATGAAAGAAATATCACAATCAACTAAAGATGAAATTTGATTAATCTTCGAGTTTATATGTTCAATAAAAGCATCATTGTTCAATAGTTCCATTATTTGAAGTGATTTTTTCATAAAAATAATCGATTCTGAATTTATACCCATTTTATTAAAATTAAAACCTTTTTGATAATATAATTCTCCAAGTAAATATAAACTCTCATTTTTAAAGCAAGTTTTTATCCCCTTTTCACAATATTTAATTGATTCTTCATAAGATTCTAAACTTGTCAAACTCTTTGCATAATTATAAAAGATACGAGCTATTATCTTAAAATCACTTTTTGGATTTATAATTCCATAGTATTCGATTGCCTTATTAAAATAAGTATTAGCCTGAACAAATTCCTCCTCTTCACAATGAATGATTCCTATACTGTTTAGAATTTCTATTTCTCGCAGGGAATATTTAGCACTCAATGTCAGGGTCAGAGATTGATTTAACAGAAATAATGATTTGTTTTTATCATTTTTTAAATAATACTCGCATATACCCTCATGCCACGTAAGAAATTGAATATTTCTAAGAGTTTGAAATAACGGATTTTTCTTTTCCAGTCTAATGATTTTATCTACTTTGTCGTAATCGCGAGTTCGAATAAATTCACGTACTAGGTCTATCACTTCATTTACATAATCAAGACGTGGTGTCTCAGATATATCAAAAAAGTAGTTTATATCAACTCCTAACCTTCTAGATATTAGATATAACGTCGTCGACAAGGGATAGATTTTTCCTTTTTCAATATTGCTTATTTGCGCTTGTGTACAGATACCACTTGCTAACTCCTTCTGAGATAGACCCAATTGCATTCTAATTGCACGGATGTTCTCTCCTATATTATTAAAATCCATAAATACCCTCCTGCTCTTTACTTTTTCGTATTCAATAAATTAATTTATTATGTTAATTTCATTTCTATAATAGGTATATAATGTATTTTTAATGGAAAAATAATCTATACTGTCGTATAAGAATACTCATAGGTTAGGAATGATCGATGTAGATCTCATCAAGCAGGAAAAGTAACATGATTTACGAATTGCTTAAAGTAGCACTTTAAGTTAGGAGATAAATACATACGGAGTCCGATGATCAGGGAGAAGCCTGCAGTCGTTTATTGATTTCGAGCGCGGGTCTATCTACTACCTTTGCCCGCCCCTTTTGTTAAGCCAAGAGCAAGGTGTATAACGCGGAAGTGAAGAAATGGCTTCATTTAGCCTTTGGGAACTGGAAAACGCATAGTGTATACACGAGTACAAAAAACCAACTGTAGCATGCAAAAAGTAACGCAGGTTCAGTCAAAAGAATCATGCCCTATGTCTCATTTAACCCTGTATTTCGAAGCATAGGGGATGCGCTTACCTAGTTACCATGCTTCTGCATCAGCAAATGCAATATGCCCCACACCCACTCAATTCGAGCTTGAAGAATTATCTTGGAGCTGTTAGTCATTGGTTTCCCCCTCCTTGTGTGATATTTTAGGTTTTTATGTCAAATAATCTAATCATACGCAGAAGACAAGTCTCCAGTTATTGGAATCCGTTGAAGCCTGCAGTAATAAAACCGAAACAAAAAAAATACTTTCCATATATGAAAAGTATTGTGAAATAAACAAATATTAAAAAACTCAATCTTATCCCGTCTAATGTTGTTCAATTGTGTAATGATTGGAGTAGTCGAAGACCTACAGCTACAAAAGCTGAATCACCTCTCTTGACAGCTTTTTGAATTTCTTTTCCACATCCTTATTCGCCCATTCCCGATGTATTTCAGACAGTGTTAGTGTCAAACAGTTAGCCACATTTCGTACACTGTTGATATTAATAGATAAATGCAAACCATCCATTATGAGATTTATAGCATTACTATGGCCCCTTCTGAATCGATATACTCCCAAATCGCTATAAAATCGGGCGAGCTTTTCCTTCACCACAGAATTGTTATATGGTCCATATTTCCCCTCCATCTCAATAGATGGAATGTACGCCGAAAAGCGATCCAATATGTGATCAATATCAAAATCAAAGCGGTTAGCTGCTTTGACCATGTAACCCAACGCGTAAAAGATTTCATCTGGCCGGGAAGCAACAAAATCAGCGTATTCCTCTAACGCGTCGGCTTGTCCGGACAATACTCGGTATAAGTAGGTATTGGCACTTGCCCATTCAGCAAACCGGTGAATATACCTACGCGCCTCTTCGTCTTTCTCACGAATCCACGATTCTCCTTGTCCGTACCGCGAAATATAACTTAAAGCCCCATCGAAATCCTGTAATTCTTCACAGACAGTGGACCGAGCAAGCCAACCATACAAAATATAGAAATAGAACGGATGGTTTGATTTCCGCTCAGTTGAGGGCCGTTCATACTGGATCGTAGCGATTCGCAGCATTTCCACTGCAAGTTCATCTACCTTTTTCCACTTATGAGCGGTTACCATAACGTCAATCAGCTCTTTCAATGCATCTAGCTGATCGGCTTCATCTAAACGACTCACATACGGCTCAAATAAAACAGCCGATCTTAAATTCTCTTCCAGATCATCCCCTAATGACAGCTCGAACAGCCGATAACGGCAAATGGCCAATCGTTCCGAATGCTGGAATCTTTCCGCTTCGCTCACCTGGGTATAAATGAGCGCTGCAGCCTGTCTATGATCAGAAGCGAACAAGGCTTCAGCCACATCAAACAAAACAGAAGTGTGGGACAGATCCTCCAGTAACCGATGAACGATCCGTTCGATGCAATCCAAGCGGTTCAGCTCCGCACACCGAAAAATAAAGGGGCGAATCCGCCGCATGCTCGGAGAAAAAGCGAAGCATTCTTCAACGTACGAATCAAACAAAAAATCTTCAGGTAATCTCATCGCTGATGTAATCGACTCCAATTGTCGGAGTGAAATAGGCTTTGTGCCTTGAAGCATCCGACTCAACGTACCGGCATTCACATCAGAAATACGTGAAAATTGAGTGAAACCTAAATTATGTTTCTGCATGTATGTACTGAGTGTTTCACGAATTGTATTGTCTGACTTCAACCAGACTCACCCCCTCTAGCACACAAACAAAAAACCAAAATTTAGTGCTTGTTTATAGATAATAGTACACCCCAAATTGAACAGCGGTCAACAGCATATATACATCAAATTTAGTCACAAAAAGCGAAAATTGTGATAGGCCCTCTAGGAATCAGGGCATCTATGTCTTTTTTCATTATACAACGAATAATATTTCGTGCAATATTATTCGTGAATTATAAATCGTGATATAAAATTTATTCCTCGTCTATCATGGTTATATATAAAAACTGAGGAGCTATCCGCATTGAGAATAAAGGAAGCAAGGGAAGCCGCAGGCTTTACCCAGGAATCACTTGTACTAAAAATCAATAACTACATGAAATGTACGCTGCGAAACTACCAGAATATAGAATACGGGATTGTGGTCCCTAACGTCACTCTGGCACTGTTGATCGGTCACTTACTGAATGTTGATCCAAGAGAAATAGAGGAATGGAAGTTTGAGCCTATGGGTAAATAAAAATGGATATTCAAGCTGATACCAAGCTCGAATATCCATTTTCTCTTTTTCTATAGGATGCCCTTAAAAAACCTAACGAATCGCTCCAAGCACCTCATACAACATGGCGGTAAATGCCTCCCGGTTCACTTCCTCGCACACTCTGACATTGCGCGGACGCTCCAGACGGTTGTTGATATCTACGAGGCTGTAGCCGCGGGTCAGCTCGCCCGCCGTCTCCACATCCACATGATACATGCCGGAACGGGTCATGATCGATTCGTCGGCCGCTACCGCCATCAGCAGTGTATCCGGGTGTGTCGTGCCCGGCAACCGATGCACCTCTTTGTTGAACTGCTTGACCACTCTATTAATGTCAATAAAAAACTTCGCCCCCGCTGTACCAATTCGCTCAATTTCCTCATGATTGGCATCGTCCATTACCGAATAGCGGGTGCACATCTCCCAACCGACCATCGTGATCGGCACGCCGGAATGCAGCACGATTCTGGCCGCTTCTGGATCAACCCAGAAATTGTATTCCGCCGCAGGCGTAATATTGCCCAGGGAATTATTTGTGCCGCCCATGATATACAGGTGCGGAATTTTCGGGATGATCGCCGGGTCCTTCTGCATGGCCATGGCAATGTTGGTCAGCGGCGCTATCGCCAGCAGATGAATTTCGCCGGGATGGGCATGGATCTTCTCAATCAGAAAATCCACCGCATGCCCCTGCTCCGGCCGCTGAACGGCACGCGGAAAGTTCGCTCCGCCCATGCCGTCGGAGCCGTGCACATCCTCCACCGTCCGGTGCCGCTGCTTTCCGATCGCCAGCATCGGCTTCTCATGCCCTTTGTAGACCGGGATGCTTCCGCCCTTGCCGGCCACCTGAATCGTATAAAGCGCATTTTCCACCTGCTGGTCAAACTGCACATTGCCGCCGGTCATCATCACGCCTTCAACCTGAAAATAATGCATGGCCGTCAGAAGGGCTATCGTGTCGTCCCCTGCCGTATCGGTGTCTATGATGACTTTTTTTCTATCCGTCATTTCCTTGCTTCCCCCTTCTGCTCATCGAACCTTCCGGTTCATCGTCATTACTCATTGAAGCATTCCAGGGGCGCCAACGCAACTATTCCAATTCAATCCACTCAGCAAGCAATGCATCAAGCTGCTTTTGCTTCTCTTCACGATCAGCCCACAGCTCCTGCAGCTTCACCGGATCATCACCGGCCTGTTCCAGTTCGGCATTCGTGGCGGCAAGTGCGGCTTCCTGGGCAGCGATGTGCTGCTCCAGCTTCTCTCGGACAACCGGGACCCGCTCAGGGCCTTCGGCTTTTCCTGGGTTCGGCTGAGCTTTTTTCGCCTTGGGTCCGGCCGCTTCTTTCCCCTTGCCAGCAGCGGATTCTTCCCGCTCCTCCAGGCTCTTGCGGGCATCTGCAAGCTGGCGCTTCTTCTCCCGGTAATCGTCAAATCCTCCCAGGTAAGAAGTCACACGCCCTTGCTCCAGCTCCCAGACCCGCTGCGCGAGTTTGTTGACAAAATATCTGTCATGGGAGATGACCATCACCGTGCCGGGGAAGGCTTCAATCGCCTCCTCCAGCGCTTCCCGCGAATCGATGTCCAGGTGGTTGGTCGGCTCATCCAGCAGCAGCAGATTCGGCTTTTTCATCACCAGCAGCGCCAGCCGCAGTCGGGACCATTCCCCGCCGGACAGCATACGCACAGGCTTAAAGACGTCTGCTCCATAGAACAGATACCTGGCCAGAATACTGCGGGCCTCCCCTTCCTCCACACCGGCTTCCTTCTGGAAAAAGGACAGCACGGGTTCCGAAAGCTTCTCCCGCTCCTCCTGCTGTGCCAAATAGCCGTACTCTACACGCGAGCCCCATTCCACAACGCCGGAGTCGGGCTGCTCCTGACCGAGCAGCAGACGCAGCAGCGTGGATTTCCCGGCACCGTTATCCCCCAACAGCGCCACCTTCTCGCCAAACTCCAGGCTGCCTTCAGCACCGGCCAGAATGGTCCGTCCGGCGTACGCCTTATGGAGATTTTCAAAGCGCACCACCCTTCTGCCTGAACGGTCCTGCGGGTTCAGGTCAAAATCGGCACTCTGCCGCTCCAGCACGGGGCGCTTGATCAATTCCATCCGTTCCAGCGCTTTGCGTATGGAGGCGGCTTTTTTGAAAAACTTTTCATTGTCCCCGATACGTCCCCATTCCTCGAACCGCCGTATCGCTTCTTTCATTTTCTTGATCCGCTTCTGCTGCTCCTGGTAATCCGCGAACTGAATGAGGAGGCGTTCCTCCTTCTCCTTCACATATCCGCTGTAATTGGTAAAGTAGGTGTGCGCCTCGCCGTCCTCAATCTCAATCATTTTGCCGATGACGGCATCGAGGAAGTAGCGGTCATGGGACACGATGATACAGGCTCCTGTATAACCATGTAAAAACTGTTCCAGCCATTCCAGCCCTTTCAGATCCAAATGGTTCGTCGGTTCATCCAGCAGCAGCAGGTCCGGCTTCCCGATCAGCTGGGATGCAAGCACGATCCTGGTCCTCTCGCCCCCTGACAAGGTGCCGAAGACACGATCATATGCGGACTTGGGAATGTCCAGCCCGTCTGCCACCTGATCGATATTCGCATCCATCTCATAACCGCCGGCCTGTTCGAAGCGCTCCTGGAGCGTGGAATAAGCTTTCAGCAGCTTCTCTGTCCTTCCAGCATCGCCCGCAGCTCCGGGAGCGGACATCTCCTGCTCCAGCCGGTTCATCTGGCGGCGGCAATCCTGCAGCTCACGGTAGCTGTATGCGAGCACCTCATGTACGGTCAGTGCTTCGAACTCCTCCGGAATTTGCGGCAGGTATCCGATGCGGATATCCTTTTTATGGGTAAGCAGGCCCTCGTCCGGTTTGTTCTGGCGTGCAATCAGCTTGAGCAGTGTTGTTTTCCCGCTGCCGTTGCGTCCGATCAGCCCCGCTTTCTCGCCTTCATGGATTTCAAAATCCACTCCGTCCAGAATGAGGTTTGCGCCATGATAAGCTTTCAATTGTTGTCCGTTTACAATATACATAATACAGGTCCTCCCCAGGTGATGAAGACCCTGACCCGCACAGCACAAAAAAGGCCGCAGGAATATGCGAGGCCACTGAAGAACTTGCCGTTTTTCATCCTTGCCGGCAAGCCCCATCCAAAAAGAAGACATCCATTCCCATTTT
>NZ_JBHHMI010000034.1:0-45853 GCF_042136365.1 Paenibacillus enshidis
ACGGGATAATCGTGCAAAGCTCCTGAAAAGCGAGTATCACATGTCTTGCCACGATCGGCTGGCGGCTTGACTGTCCAACACTAGAAGGGGATTCGAATTCCTAAGAACCCGGCAGTTACAAAGGTTGAAGTGGATTTGGGCTCTGCGAAAGTTGAGTTTTTAATATCTCCTCTTCATATCACGCGGTGGAACCATGCCAATGCATCCTGGTAATAAGGCTCATCCTTATAACATTCAACGAAAGTCTCCACCACGTCTGTCGTGTATTCAGGTGCAAAATGACGGAGATTCCATTCATACTGCGGCATTACGTAAGCGTGCAGGAGCCAATGCTTATCACGTTTGAACGCTTCCTCACTCAGACCCCTGCCGACAAAATAACCCAGAATGTTCAGATAGTTTCGGATAAAGACTTCACCCATGGTGTGTTCTCTTGGCTCGTTGGACGGACCGGCGAACATGACGGAATTGAAAATGGAAAACTTCGGATTGGTACTGCACAGAAGGAGTAATACAAAATAAAACTGACTCAGCGAGGTGCCGTTAAAACGCGTCTTGTCTTCAACCTTATGCCAATCCTCCCGCCGCAGAATCAAAGATGGAAGGTAGGTAGCGATAAAGCTGATCTGTCCCAGGTACGATTCCGCACCTTCTCCGCGAATGACATTGCCGTCTCCATTCAGCACATTAATATAGATAAGTCCGCAATCGGAGTTCCGCCGGATAAGGGACAGCAGCGACCAGATGCTGTTCTCCACAAAATAATTATCGTCTCCATGCAGCTTGATGAATAACCCGCGCGCCTCATCCAGCACCTTTAATATATTGCGGTCCGCCCCCAGGTTCTCATCATTGCGTGAATAACGCAAATTGGAGTACTGCTTCATATACCGCCGGACGATCTCAGGCGTCTCATCGGTCGAGGCATTATCGGACACATCCACTTCGATCAGCGGGGTATCCCCAATCTGCGAGAAAATCGACTGCAGACATTGATCCAGACAGGCGGCCCGGTTATAGGTAGGAATGCAGATCGACAAGAAGGGCTGGCCCCGGCGCTGCTCCAGCAGCATTTCAGCCTCTGCCTCATGGGCTGCGGTCACCCAGTCGCCCGGATGCGGCATGTAAACCCGGGTGATCCTGGCCGGATTGCCGGACACTTCACAATAATCGGGAATATCCTGCAGCACCACACTGTTCGAACGGATGATGCAGCCTCTGCCGATACGCAGACTGCCTTCCACCACCACGCCGCTGTCGATGAGTGTGTCTGCGCCAATGGTCAGTTCACCCGCCGGGCGGTCTTCATATCGCATGAGAAACGGATCATCCCGCAACTGAAACGGAATTTTATCCGTGATATACACGTTGGGGCCAATCATGATATTGCACTCCAGCTTGACGGAATGGGAAGCGTCCATGACCAGGCCGGAACTGATTTTGCATCCATCCCCAATCGAAAGCAGCGGCGGGGAAGTCTCGTTCCGGTCCGGGCCGACCCGCGCAGTCAACCAATAAGGAGCCTGCACCGAAACTTGACGGCCCATTGTTATATGCTCCGCCCCGTCCACCACACCGCCGGGCTGCACTTGCGTGCCTTCCCCAACCGCCTTGAATGCCGGCGGCGGACTCATCGCAGCCCCTTCTTCCTCTGCATCCTTTGAGGCCGGCTGGCTCGAATGCTTCACTTCCAGCGGCAAGCCTGCAAGCTCGTAAAAATTCCGTTCCACGTTCTTGGCCACAAAGTCTTCAACCGTGTCCACAAATGTGACTGCTCCGTTGCAGCGTCGGTTGTCGAGGTATTGGGGAACCCCGGCTTTTCTCAACCCATCGCTGAAAATCACATAATCATAGCGGCCGCTTTCATCGTCATAGCGCACATATCGTAAAAATTCGTTGCGGATGAAGTACGTGCAATGAATAACATCCACTTGAACCAATCCCTTGAGCGTCCCATAAAGGATTTCATAGTCCTGGGTGGACGGTTTCATATAACCGCTCTCATCGGCCTGATGATGAAAGTTGGCGTAGTGGCTTTGCGGTGTCTCAGCCACTTTTAATAAGGGTCCGATCACCGGCATTCTCGTAATCAGCAACCGTTCAATCGTATCCGGCGCAATGAAATTGTCGCAATCCGCCACAAAATAGTGAGTGCCCCGATCCATCGCCCACTGTACAGATTCTTGCCGGATCCTTCCCAACACTTTAAGCTTGAGGGGATTCCACTCACGGGGGCCGTAGTTCTGTACAGGCTCTTCCACATCACGATCGTCGAGGTAGACTTCATGATAAGCATCTTTCACTCGATCGATCCATGCTTTCAACATCTCTGTAGTGCAATCGTTATTGTTATTGGTCCGGATATAGAGATTTATTTGAGAGGAGGGATAAGTTTGCCGTTCAATCATATCCAAATACAAAGGCAGAACATGCGCTTTGTCCTTAGCCAATATGGCTACAGTTACGAATTCCTGAGACATGTAGCAATCTCTCCTTATTTAAGGTACGATTCCCGCTTATCCTACGCTGCGGAACCATGCCAGCACTTCTTGATAATAAGGCTCATCCTGATAGTATTCCGTGAAAATCTCCTCGAAGCCAGCCGTGAATTCCGGGGCAAACCGGCGGCGATTCGACGGATACGATGGCATCAGAAAGCTTCGCAGCGTCCGCTCTTTATCGTGTCTGATGCCTTCCTCGGTCAATCCTTTACCAGAAAAGAAACCTAATATATCCATATAATTTCTGACAAAGACCTCGCCCATGTTATATCCCTTCGGTTCATTGCCTGCATAGGTGAACATGCTAGAGTTCATCATAGCAAATTTCGGATTGACGCCGGACAATACAGCGAATTGAAAATAGAACTGGGTCAGTGAGGAGCCGATGAAGCGCGTTTTATCTTCAACCTGATGCCAGTCCGCTCGCCGCAGAATGATAGAAGTCATGAAGGTGGCGTTGTAGCTGAGGTGTGCCAGGAAGCAGTCCGCCCCCTCACCACGGATCACGTTGCCATCCCCGTTCAGGACATTAATAAAAATGAGCCCGCAATCAGAGTTCTGCTGGATGACGGACAATAACGGCCAAATGGTGTTCTCTACAAAAAAATCATCGTCTCCCTGCAGCTTGGTGAATGCTCCACGTGCTTCATCCGTGACCTTCAAAATATTGCGGTCCGCCCCCAGGTTCTCATCATTGCGGGAATAACGCAAATTGGAGTACTGCTCCATGTATCGCCGGACGACCTCGGGCGTCTCATCGGTCGAAGCGTTATCGGACACATCCACTTCGATCAGCGGGGTATCCCCAATCTGCGAGAAAATTGACTGCAGACATTGGTCCAGACAGGCGGCCCGGTTATAGGTAGGAATGCAGATCGACAAGAAGGGCTGGCCCCGGCGCTGCTCCAGCAGCATTTCAGCCTCTGCCTCATGGGCTGCGGCCACCCATTCCCCCGGATGCGGCATGTAAATCCGGGTGATTCTGGCCGGATTGCCGGACACTTCACAATAATCGGGAATATCCTGAACCACCACACTGTTCGGACGGATGATGCAGCCTCTGCCGATACGCAGACTGCCTTCCACCACCACGCCGCTGTCGATGAGTGTGTCCGCGCCAATGGTCAGCTCGCCTGCCGGGCGGTTTTCATATCCTATTAAAAGCGAATCTTTCTCCCATTGAAACGGAAATTTATCCGTGATATACACATTGGGGCCAATCATGACTCCACATTCCAGCTTGACGGAATGGGAAGCGTCTATGACCAGGCCGGAACTGATTTTGCACCTGTCCCCGATCGAGAGCAGTGGCGGAGAAGCCTCATTCCAGTCCGCGCTGGTCTGTGCAGTCAACCGATAAGGAGCCTGCACAGAGATCTGACGGCCAAGCGTTATCCTTTCCGCGCCTTCCACAACTCCGCCGGGTGCCAGTTGAGTGCCTTCCCCAAACCCCTTGAACGTTGGCAAACTCATCGCTTTCGCCTCTCCTTTACATCTCTTGGGCCCTGAGGGCGCGGATTTCTTGCAGAACCTGTTCGTAATATGGCTGATGATTGTAGCATGCCGTATAATAAGCTTCAAAGTCGGTAAAATCGGCATCCATCCTATTCTGCACAAACATTCTGTATATTGGCAGGATACTATGCAGCAACTGTCTGCTCATCTCTGCATCAATGTCAGCCCTGTCTAACCCGCCCCCCTCGAACTGGCTCAAGGCCTCCTCATAGTTGCGGATGCCTACCATTCCAATGTTATAACCTTCCGGTGAGGTGCCGGCGTACCAATATAGATTGAGGTTCAAGATACAAAATTTAGGATTCCGAGCCAGCATTCCATACTGCCAATAGATCTGGCTAAGGGAGGTGTATGCCCAGTGATCACGGTTCTCCAGGGACATCCAGTCCCTGCGGCGCATTGAGGTCTGGACCATGGCGATCGCATGAAGGGACGCAGCCGCCAAATACGCTTTCATGCCTTCCCCGGTCGTAACCTTTCCATCCGTGCCAGCGGGGTGCGTATGTATCAGGCTGCAGTCGGGATGGTTATGCAGGGTGGAGAGCAGCAATCGCAGTGTTCCAGGCAGAAAATAATCATCGTCTCCGTGGAGCTTAAGAAAGGTTCCCTGCGCCATCTCTCCTACCTGTACAATGTTTCGGTCGGCGCCGATATTAGTCGAGTTGCGGACGTAACGCATATTAGGGTATTGTTCCATGAAACGGGCCGCCACTTCGTGCGTTCCGTCGGGAGAGCAGTTATCCGATACAATCACCTCCACCAGATCGGTCGCTCCAATCTGGCTGAAGATGGAGTTCAGGCAGGCGTGCAAATGCCCTTCCCGGTTATAGGTGGGAAGACAGATCGACAAGAGGGGCTGATTCTTGCGCCGGGCAAGCGCTGCCTCTGCTTCCTGTGGGGTGCCCACATCCTCCCATGAGCATGTGGCTGGATCATAAACAGCGGTCACCACCGCCGGATTACCGGCTACTCTGCATGCCTCAGGCACATCCGAGACGACGACGCTGCCCGGCTGGATGACCGACCACCTGCCAATGTGAATGCTGCCGGCCACCGTTGCCCGCGCTCCGATACGCACGCGTTCTCCAATCCGCAGCAGGCTCTGAGCGGAAGAGGCCGGCTTCCCCGGCACAGGAATCCGTAACACTTCGTCAAGAGAGGCCGCATCACACAGCGAGACATAGGGTCCGATCTCGACATCATTCTCCATTTCAATGCGATTTGAAATGGAAATGACCAGCCCCGGTCCACTGCGGCATCCATTTCCGATCCTGATTCTGTCCTCATGCTCCGGTTGTGTGAGTGGAGCTAACATATCAACGCCTCCGTGTACAAATTATGTTATTTTATACATTCCATTCCCTGTAAGCCTGCAAACTCGTAAAAATTCGGCTCGACGTTCTTCTCCACGAAGTCTTGTGCTGTGTCCACAAACGTTAGTGCCCCGTAAACCCGTCGATTGTCGATATACTGGGGAATCCCGGCTTTTCTCAACCCATCGCTGAAGATCACATATTCAAAACGATAAGTACCATCATCATATTGTGCATATTGCAGAAATTCCTTGCGGATTACATAAGTGCAATGAATGACATCCACCTGAATCAGGCCCTTGACCGTTCTAAACAGAATTTCGTGGTACTGGGTGGATGGTTTCAAATAACCGTTCTCATCGGTCAGATGATGATAATTGGAGTAGAGGGCTTCCGGTGACTCAGCTATCCTTAATAACGGCCCGATTACCGGCATTCCGGTATTCAGCAAGGTTTCAATGGTATCCGGTGCAATGAAATTGTCGCTGTCTGCCACAAAATAGTGAGTGCCTCGATCCATCGCCCACTGTACAGATTCCTGTCTGATCCTTCCCAACGCTTTAAGCTTGAGTATGTTCCAGTCGTGGGGAGCGTAGTCCTGTACCGGCTCCTCGATATCGCTGTCGTCGAAGTACACTTCATGATAAGCGTCCTTCACCCGATCCACCCAGTTTCTCAGAACCTCTGCAGTGTGATCGTTGTTGTTGTTCGTCCGGATATAGAGCTTAATTCGGGAGGAGGGATAAGTTTGCTGTTCAATCATGTTCAAATACAGAGGTAAAGTATGCGCTTTATCCTTGGCCAGTATAGCTACGGTTAACAAGTCCTGGGACATTGGCTGTTCTCTCCTTATTTTAAGATGGGATCACCGGTTGATAATGCCTTAAGAGTTCATTATCACCCCTAATATATGCCCAGGATAAGGAGATGGTTCCCTGTTTCTGTATGGTCCGAACTCAGCCAACCTATATATGTCTGCCGACCGCATTCCGGGATGTTTTCATCAATCCGGTATTTCAGTTTTGCATTAATTTATCTCTGATCCGTATAACGCCACCATGCCAAGGTGCCGGCGAATCCGGCAGCTCCGGCCACGCAAAGAACGATATAGCTCATCATGTTCAATATCTCGGCTGCGGTTCCCCCGGAACTGAAATACAGCGTTTGCAGCGCCGGAATGGCCCATGGCACATAGGGACCGACCGGGCTCGGCCCAAGACTTAACGCCAATATTAATGTCAGGAAAACAAACCCGATCGGAGCCAGCCACCCGCGTGACCAACAAGCTATAAAAGCGACAGGTGTACACAGCAGCATATTGAAAACAGCAGTTGAGGCGAACATGCCAAGAGCTTGCCATAAGATGTCCCCTGAAAATCCCGGTAATCCTACAACAGCTCCTAAACCAAGTGCATAAACAAATACGATGATGGTGATCAATGTACACGCTAAGCAGACGGTTGCATATTTCGCGAGCACAATGTTTAATCGCGACACAGGCAAGGCCAGCAGATCTTTTATCGTGCGTTCCGCATATTCACGGCCGAATAACCAGCTTGTCAGAAAGCCAAAGCCGATGGACCCCAAAATCGTAAACCGGTAGACCGCTCCGCTCAGATAGGAATGCCAGTCCGCTTGGCCTGCTTCTTGTGAAACGACGGCCATGACAAACAGCAGCGTCAACCAGGGAACCAAAGAACGGCGTAATTTGTAAATCTCAACCCTGAAAGCAGCAATAAAATGGCTCACTTCGCATCACCTCCAATCATTCCGACACTTCTCAAAAAGTACGACTCCAGACTTTCTTCTTCTACCTTCAATAGCGATGGTGGCAGATCCGCATGCACCAACAGCTGCGCAATCTGTTCCGGATGCCGGATGGCTTGCTCACTCGTGACTTCAAGCCATCCATTTTCGGACAAATGAACGGTATAGCCTTCATCCGCCAGCCTTGCTCTTGCCGCTTCTTTTTGCCCGGTTTCTACCAACAGGCGCCTGTGGAATGCCTGGTTCAGCTCGCTTGCGCTCATTTCCTGAATCAGGCGGCCTTGATGGATAATGCCGATACGGGACACCATCTTGGACATCTCCTCCAGAATGTGACTGGATATAAAGATAGTGACGCCATGATTGCGGGCCAGATCCTGAAGCAATTGCCGAACTTGAAAGATGCCGGCCGGGTCCAAGCCATTGGTAGGCTCGTCCAGAATCAGAATATCCGGATTATGGATCAGCGCTTTCGCCAAGCCGAGCTTCTGCGCATTTCCCAGGGACAGGTCCTTCGCCTTCGTATGCTCATAGTAAGTCAGCTTCAGTTTCTCAAGGACTTCGTCAATGGGTTTCGTACCGGAAAGCTGCCGCAGACGGCAGATGATCTCCAGGTTCTCCCGCACGGTGAATGAGGGATAAGCATAAGGCGTTTCTACTAGATACCCCACACGCTGCCACAAGCTATGATCGCCGGTATCCACCGGTTTGCCGTTCAGCAGGACAACTCCGGAAGTAGGACGGATCATGCCCAATAAAAGACGAATGATCGTCGTTTTCCCTGCGCCGTTGAGCCCCAGAAAGCCGTAGATTTCGCCTTTTTTGACGGAAAGGGAAATGCTGTCAAGCACCTTCCGATCTCCATATTGTTTAATTAAGTTGCGGGTTTGAATCATGATTTCTGACATCGATCAGCTCTCCTTGTTGGTATTGGTATCTCTCCCGAATTCATCCTACAACAAGCGAGTAAACTGAATTTAAATCAAAATTTCCAAATAATTCATAATTATCACTCCTGTATGACTGACACTCTACATGACCGGCACTTATGTGGCGTTTAATTCGGCAAAGTGACCGTGAATGTTGTACCCGCACCTGGGGTGTTGCGCACACGAATATCGCCGCCATGCAAATCCACAATTTTTTTGGCGATGGACAGACCGAGCCCGCTGCCTTGATTCGAACGCTCTCTGGATTGGTCCGCTTTATGGAAACGCTCGAAAATACGCTGTTGATCTTGCTCAGAAATGCCTATGCCCGTATCCGCTACTTGCACCTCGATAGCTTCGCCGTGCTGATGTAATTCAACCCGTATCTTGCCGCCCTCGGGCGTAAATTTGATGCTGTTGTGAAGCAAATTGATCCACACCTGGCTTATCCGGTCTTCATCCAGCGTGCAGGTGACTTCGTCGAGAAAAGCCTCCATAACGACTTTTTTGCTTCTCCATAACGGTTCGCTGGCCAGAATCAAGTCCCTGAGCTGCTTATCCAGACGATAAGGCCGAGGCTGCAGGCGCATACTTTCCGATTCCAGAACAGCAAGCTGGAGCAGGCTGTCGCTTAGCTTGGACAAACGTGCGCTTTCGCTTTCAATAATGCTCAGATAGAGCTTTTTCTCCTCGGGGCTTAATGGATCATTGCTCTGCAGGACCTGGGCAAACCCGCGGATGGACGCCAGTGGGGACTGGATTTCATGGGATACATTGGAGATGAACTCCTGCCGCATGTTCTCCAGTTGCTCCAGGTCCGCAGCCATGTTATTCACGCTTTTTACCAGCTCGCCAAACGATTTGTGTTCATTGAATGGTTCCTTCAGCCTGGCTTTGTAGTCGCCTTTGGCGATTTTATCTAATACGTGGATGACGGTGTTAAATGAATCGATATGTTTGGTGATGTTTCCGTATTTCAGATAGTATCTGACCAGCAATAAGAGGGCTATCAATATCAGCCAAGTGAGGCTCTGTCCATAGATAGGTTCATCTGCCGGATCATGCCCTGTTGTAAATAAAATGATGCGTGTAAAAAGTCCAGCCAGCGCGCCGCAGCCAATGATAATGGCGAAAATGACAATGAACAAAACGAACCCCCGAAATATCGTATCTTTTCGCGAAAGCTTTTTTTTCACGAATGGACCTCCAAGCAGTAGCCAAGCCCCCGCACGGTTCGGATGGCAAACGAATGATCAGTGTCTGGAAAACGCTGCCGCAGCCGGTTAATATGCACATCCAGCGTCCGTTCGTTGCCTTCAAACGCGTATCCCCAGATATCCGTAATGAGTTGTTCGCGCGAAAATGTTTTGTTCGGATGGCTGGCCAATTTGAACAATAGCTCGAATTCCTTGAGCGGCAGAAACACGATGGTTTGACCTACGGTAATTTCATAGTTTCTGCGATTTATAAACAATTCACCAATTTGCACCGTTTGGGACGATACAATCTGATAACGCCGCAGCAATGCCTTGACCCGCATCACTAATTCCAGCGGCTCGACAGGTTTGACCAGATAATCATCGGTTCCTGATTGGAAGCCCTTCACCTTCTGAGAGATTTCCCCTTTGGCCGTGAGCATAAGCACCGGGAGGTCATAGTGAGTCCGCAGCTCCCGGCACAACTGCCAGCCATCCATATTTGGCATCATCACATCGAGAATGACCAGGTCAACTTTCAGGGTCTCCAGCAGGGCCAGCGCTTCGATGCCGTCAGAGGCTTCATACAGGTCACAGTCTTCCTTGTCCAAGACCGCTTTTACCAGTCTGCGAAAGTGAGGATCATCGTCGACGACCAATATTTTATTCATAATGGCTTGCAGCTCCTTTCTGTGATGCTATAAAGTACAAATTGTATGTTATTTCGAATGGATTATACACCTCGGATAAATAAAGTACAAGTTGTATGTTAAATGGTGTTATAGTGATTTCCAGA
This sequence comes from Paenibacillus enshidis, assembly GCF_042136365.1. NCBI lineage: Bacteria > Bacillati > Bacillota > Bacilli > Caryophanales > Paenibacillaceae > Paenibacillus > Paenibacillus enshidis. The sequence goes on from NZ_JBHHMI010000034.1 coordinate 10,018, forward strand.
GACTGATTGGGAGGGTGTATGTATGGTCATGGAACGAAGAAGAGGAGAGAAGCTGGAGAAAGCGATTTTGGAGGCAGCCTATGAGATTATGCAAACTTCAGGTTATGAGCAGATGACCTTTCAAAACGTTGCCAAACAAGCGAAAACCAGCAGAACCGTCATCTACGGGCGTTATCATAACCAGGTGGATCTCCTGTATGCGCTGGTGCAATACAGATTGACGCAAGCGCTCGGCGGGAAAATGATTGATTTGGTGCAGGAAAAAGGGAGCCTGAGAGAGGACTTATCGGCTGTTTTAGAGCTGTATCAGCAATTTCTGGAGGCTGTCGGTCCGGAAATTATGAGCGCTATTTTGTTTGAGTTGAGCCAGAAAAATGAACAGTTCCAGCAGCTCTCGGTCCGGGGGCGTGAAAGTAATATTGCAGTGATGAAGAAAGTACAGGAATTTGCCAGACAACGAGGGGAAATCAGTCATGAATTTTCGGTCATGCAAATGAGTTTGCCGTTTGATATTCTGCGTTTTGAAAATATGGTGCGTGGCGGGAGAGTATCGAAGGAGTATCTGAGTCAGTTGGTTGATGAGGTGCTGATGCCGGTGTATGTGAAAGAATGATATTTGACAATTGGCGTATGTGTATATGATCGAAGGTGGTATCATAACGAAGAATAGTGAGACTGATATAACGTCTTGCGTTTGAAGCTTGCCGGGTGAACTCGTATACGAGCTTTGCACAGTTTGCACACTGAGGAGGGAATTTATGAACATGACGATAGCAGGACCCGACGGTCATCCTCGCTGCCGCTGGTGTGGTACCATGCCGGAGATGCTGCATTATCACGATACCGAATGGGGATTTCCGGTCAGCGACGATCACCGGTTGTTCGAGAAGCTAAGCCTGGAGGGCTTTCAATCCGGCCTGAGCTGGCGCACGATCCTTGTGAAACGCGAGAACTTCCGTGCAGCGTTCCATGATTTTGATTTTGACCGGATCGCGTGTTATACCGAGCGCGACATCGACCGTCTGCTTGGCGATGAAGGCATCGTCCGCCATCGCGGCAAGATCGAGGCGGTGATTAACAATGCGCGGAGAGCACAGGAGCTCGTCAAGCGGGAAGGCTCGCTGGCTAACTTTATCTGGCGGTACGAGCCTGACCGGAGCCAACTGGCTAAACCGCAGTCTGTATCCACTTCGGCGCAATCGATCGCGCTGTCGAAGGAGCTCAAAAAGCAGGGCTGGAAATTCGTTGGACCGACTACGATGTACGCCTTCATGCAAGCGATGGGGCTGATCAACGATCATGCCGACGATTGCAGCATCCGGGAAGAGGCTGAGCGTGTGCGCCAGCAGTTTCAGCGTCCCACGCACTCCATGTCGGATTTTTAAAGGAATTGGCCGGATTTTTAAACAGACAAGCGTAGCGAAGCATGTCTACAATGGATATGTAAGACTATTCCAATTACAGGTGAAGGGAGGAACGTTTGTTTTCCCTGATTTTGAAAGCGCTTTATTAACTCTTTTTAAGGAGGGAATAATCAATGCAAGGGAAGAAAAGGGGGCTCCGCTTCATATCCGCTATGCTTATATTGGCATTGTTGGCTCCGGCGCAGGCCGGATTGGCTTCAGGCTCAGCTACGATGCCCGAGGATCAGGCTGGTTCAGCCGATACAGCGCAGAATACGGTCACCGATTCGGTGTACGGACCGGGAATCAATGCTGCACCTTCAGCATTTCCCGCAAGACAAATGGAGCGGCTGAACCGCGCTCTTGTCGCCATCGCTACCGATGGTGGCGTGTTTGTCAGTTGGCGTTTGCTCGGCACAGACCCTGACCACGTCTCGTTTCATCTGTACCGGGACGGGGAGCAGGTAACAGAAAGCCCGATCACAGACAGCACGAATGTCCTGGACCCGGATGGTACAGCCGACTCAACCTACACGCTGCAGGCGCTCGGTGCTGGCAATGAGGAGCGGCTGACCGGTCCGGTCAGCGTCTGGGAAGCAAATTATCTTACGGTGCCCATTCAAAAACCGGCAGGCGGGGAAACACCCTCCGGGGCTTACACCTACCGTGCCAATGATGCGTCCGTCGGCGATCTGGACGGTGACGACCAGTACGATATCGTCCTGAAATGGGACCCGACCAACTCGAAGGATAATTCCCAATCCGGCTATACGGGCAACACTTTCATTGACGCCTACAACATAGACGGAACACGCCTGTGGCGCATTGACCTGGGCCGAAATATCCGTTCCGGCGCGCATTATACGCAAATGATGGTGTATGATCTGGATGGCGACGGCAAGGCCGAGGTTGCGGTCAAAACGGCGGACGGCACCATCGACGGCATGGGCAAAGTCATCGGGGACGCGGCTGCCGACTACCGAAATGGAAGCGGATACATTTTGTCTGGTCCCGAATATTTTACGATCTTTGACGGGGAGACCGGGGCGGCGCTTGTTACCGAAGGCTACGATCCGCCGCGTGGCAAAGTCAGCGATTGGGGCGACAGCTACGGCAACCGTGTGGACCGTTTTGGTGCGGTGATCGCTTATCTGGACGGGGAGCGTCCAAGCCTTGTCTTCCAACGCGGGTATTACACACGAATGGTCCTGGCTGCTTATAACTGGCGTGATGGAGAACTGACCAAGCTGTGGACGTTTGATACGAAATCACCGGAGAATGCGTCGTACTCCGGGCAGGGTAACCATCAGCTGAGTGTGGCGGATGTTGACGGTGACGGCAAAGATGAGATTGTGACAGGACCTGCCGCGATTGACGACGACGGAACAGGGTTATGGAATTCCGGTCTCGGTCACGGCGATGCCATGCACCTGGGCGACCTGGACCCGGACCGCCCCGGTCTGGAGCTGTTTGCCGTGCAGGAGAACAAGTCGGCCCCTTACTCAAATAACTTGAAGGACGCTCGTACCGGCAGCGTGCTGTGGGGGCTGCCGCAGCTTGGCAAGGATGTCGGGCGCGGGCTCGCGGCGGATATCGATCCGCGCTATAAAGGCGCGGAAGCCTGGTCGGTCGGCGGTGGCTGGGACAGTCCGAACGGTTTTCTGTTCAATGCCAAAGGGGAGCAGATTGCCAGCAGCATCCCGTCCGTCAACTTCGCCATCTGGTGGGATGGCGACCTGAGCAGGGAACTGCTCGACCACCGGTGGCTTGGTGATCCGCTGCGTGTCGGCATTCCGAAGATCGACAAATGGAATTACGCAACGAACCGGCTGGACAACCTGCTGACGATGGACGGCACGTATTCGAACAATGATACGAAAGGCACCCCGTCGCTGCAAGCCGATCTGTTCGGCGATTGGCGCGAGGAGGTGATCGTCCGCACGGAGGACAGCACCGCGCTAAGAATTTACTCGACCACGGATTTAACAGATTACCGGATTCATACGTTAATGCATGATCCGGTCTACCGCCTTGCAATTACGTGGCAGAACACGGGCTACAACCAGCCCCCGCATCCCGGCTGCTACCTGGGAACAGGTATGGACATGCCACCGCGACCGAACATCTACCTGGCTGGCAAGTAACCATAATATAGATTTGGATGACGGCTTTCGGCGTTTCCGGGAGCCGTCTCTTCATCAAGTCTCCTTCAATTACTATCTTTATGTCCGGGCACACATAGATAAGATGGCCACGATCGGTGAGCCTGAGTTTCATGTAGAAGCATTTAGGGCAAAGCGTCCAAAAGAGTATGAAAAAACTTGGGCACAGCTTGTTAACAAAACCGATTTCACATTCGAAGGATTGTACGATATCGTTAATACCGTTTTCAGTCAGAATAATCACGACCCGTCCAGTGTTGCATACATCGCAGCTTATTCTCAAAGTCAACATGAATTTATGCAGAGTACCATCTCTGATCTAAAGAACATGATTCACGAAAAGGAAGGGGCCATCGAGTGGCTGGCAGATGAACTGGTTAAATCCGAGAACGCAGTGTCTTATCTAATTGGAATCATTAAGAAGGTGAATGAGAATCTCTACCGTTATGTAAATGATAGACTCAGCTTTACCGTAAAGATGGGAACTCCCTTAAACTCATACTGGACAAGGGTACTTCTGGAAATAATCGTGATCTCAATTTGGACAGCGATGTAAATTATGCGGCCGTTGTCGCGGCGAAAGATGAAAAAGAACAGGCCCACTATAATACACCATATCCTGAAAGGAATATCGTAGCTTTCCGTATGACCATGCTGGAAGGGGAAACATGGGTGTGGTGTTTTCACTTCGATGATGATGACGAGCGCGCCTTGTCTCTGACACTAGGGAATGATATCTTGGAATCAAGACAGATTCGTAGAGTTATACATGCGTTTTGCTTAACTCTTCAAAAACGACTTCGGCGGAACCAACGGTGTAACTAGTTTGCTTCGGCAGAATATTGAGCGACTTGTTCAATTAACCAAATAAATAGACTGCGAAGCCCTTGGTTAAAACCAGGGCTTTCTTGTTTGATTAAGTGATTTTTAGGGCACACTTCATGGTCTCATGTCAGCCTCCTGGGCAGGTGGAATTGTTGGTATATTGCCCCAAATTTCGGTAAATATGCAGGTGGAGGGTCCTGATCATGGAAGATGTCAGGGATTTCGGTTTGGCAGTCCAGACAACTCCCATACATACAAATGACAGGTCCGGCTTGGACCTGTCACTCTTGTCGCTTTATGTTTTCAACCACCATTCAGTACAGCAGTTACACCTTTAGGAACAGGCGGTAAGTATTAATCTATGTCTTTGTATACTGTTCCACTGTAGGTTACTCTGACATAATTGCTGTATTGGACTACGTTCGTTCTCTGCAGCGTACCTCCCCAGCGTCCAGCTGAACCGTTGTCTTCCGCATACACAATTGAAGCGGGGATACTTTCATTTAAACCAAAATCTCGATATACCGAGACAAATTTTTGCTGATTCATAGTTGTAAAGCTGCTGTCTGAAGAAGTTTCCACCTTAGTAACATCGTTTTGCGTAAAGTGGGGAATCGGTGGAGCTGGAGGCTCTGTAATCGTAATAATGGGAGATTCAAGTGATGACTCGGCCGTTTCTCCTACAACAACGTATTCTGCGGTTTGCGATGATGGCTGAAGATCTGATTCATCAGATGCCCAGGCTACCCCGCCTGAGACGGAAACCGCAAGCAAGGATACGGCTAGCAGGCTCTTGGATGTTTTAATAGCATGTTCGCGTAAAAACTTCATAAAACACCGCCTTATATTATTATGAGTTACAATTCAGATGGTATACCATAATTTATGGAGAGACAAGCTTTTTTTACTTTTTTTGGGCCTGAATATACTGATATTTCACAAATTTGTGTCATGGAGGGGCATGTATTTACAGCGATTTCGTTCAGCAATTCACCTATCGTTGCAAGGTAGTGCCTAGTCCAAACCCCCAGGCCAAAACAAGAAGTCCAGGAGAGAAGGGATACACTCATTCCTTGGACTTCTTGTTGCTTACCCCTGACACACGGGAATATTCATTTACTTACAGAGCTGGAAAGGGACGACCTGCCAGACAGCATACGACTCAGAATGACGACTCCCACCGCGGCAATTGCTACGCCAAGGGCTGCAAACCAGGTTACTGAAGCGAGCGATACCTGCTCGATCAAGACTCCCCCCAGCCCGGCGCCGACAGCCATGGACAGCTGCATGGTGGACTGGTTCAGGCTGAGCATCACCCCGGAGGATTCGGGCACGAGGGAAGCCAGGTTATACTGCTGCGTAGGCCCGGTAGTCCAGGCTGCAAACGACCACAGGATCAGGAAAGCAAAGATGCTGACAGCCGAGTGAGCCATTGTAAGCAGAATCAGAGAGATGATGTGCAGTGTCATGCCTCCGATCAGGGTAAAAGAAACCCCTCGCTTATCTGCAGAGTAACCGCCTGTCTTCGAGCCGACCAGACTGGCGATCCCGAACACCAGCAGGGCTACGCTGAGCAAGGATTCATTTAACTTGGACACCTCAAGCAGATAAGGTGAGATGTAAGTATACGCCAGGGAGTAACCGCCCAGCCAAAAGAATGTAATCCCGAGTCCAAGAGCTACATCGGGTCTGGCAAGCAGGGCAAACTGTTTGCGAAGCGGAACCGGCTCATCCCCTTTGATTCTTGGGATGGTCAGGGCAAGCACGATCAGGGCGAGCATACCCGCGAGCGCAATGCCCAGAAAGACCGCCTTCCATCCAAACTGGGACGAGACGACCCGGCCGATAGGCACACCGATGATCAGCGAGGCTGTAAAGCCCATGATCACAGTGGCGAGGGCGCTGGCTTGCTTGCCGGGAGCGGCAATTTTGGTGGCAATACTCATTGCGGTGACAACGACAACCCCTGCTCCGAGCGCCATTACGATACGAGCCGCAATAAATGTGCCAAACCCGGGCAGAACAAAAGAAAGAACGTTAGCCACAATGAACAGGCCGAGGGCGTACAGCAGCAGCTTGCGCCGGTCCAACTGCGCGGTTATGGCCATCAGGATCGGGGTTCCGATCGCGTAAGTCAGGGAAAACACGGTGATGAGCTGGCCTGCCGCAGCAACGGATACGCCCAGCGTCTGTGCAATCTGATCCAGAATACCGGAGATGATATACTCCGAGGTTCCTACCAAAAAGCTGACCAACGCCAAAATGTACACCTTCCATGTGCTGTGGTTTACCACGTTGCAATTCACTCCTTCAAAATATTTGAATTAGTATATTTCTAAAAATATCGAAATATTAACGAAAAAAATTTTAGCTTAACAAGTAAGGGGCGTATTTCGCCGCCGTTTCTCTATCCAGGCTGTAATATATAAAGGTTCCCTCTTTACGGAATGTGAGCAGTCCGCATTCAGCCATCTGCTTCAGATGATGCGACAGCGTGGAAATGGCAACCGTTTTAAGCTTGTCACCGAGCACGGAGCAGCATTGGTCGCTTTCTTCTTTTAGCAGGAGCGCAATTTTGAGGCGGGTAGGTTCTCCGAGCGCCTTGTATATTTTCACGGCTTGCTGCATGTCGGCTGGTTCGTTCATAAGTGTTACCCTCCTCGCTAATATTTCGATATTTGTAGAAACATGATAGCACATCTATCTGAAGTAGTAAACCTGCTTTTTTGGTTACTGTTCCATTTACCAATAAACAGTACTTTAGATGATAACGAATGGGCTGGGAGTTGTCTCAATTAAATAAGTGTGATAGAATTCCAATTAACCAAACATCCTATGTTTGATAAATAGATGAAGAGAGGGTAGACATATGCTTCAGAAAACAAAGCGGCTGACGCTGGTTGAGCAAGTCGCACTGCAAATGGAAAGTCTGATCGAATCCGGCGAGTGGGCTGTCGGGATGCGCATTCCGGCCGAGCCGGAGTTGATGGCTGAGTTGAATGTTAGCCGCAATACATTAAGGGAAGCCATTCGGGCATTGATCCATGCGGGACTCTTGAAGACGAAGCAAGGGGACGGAACTTATGTCTGTTCTGCGAGCGTTTTGGGGGTCGTGCTGCAAAAACGCATTTTACGCTCTGATACGCTGCAAACGCTGGAAGTCCGGCATGCGCTCGAACGTGAGGCAGCCCATCTGGCTGCGCAACGCAGAACGAGCGACGAGGCGAATGAACTTCTTCTCCAACTGGAACGCTGGGAGGCGGCGGCACGCGGAGACATGGATGGCTTTGTAACGGAGGATATTCGACTTCACCAAAGCATCATCGCGGCGTCTCATAATGAAATCCTGATCGAATTATACAACCATATCACTGAAGCGTCACAAGATTTGATTACAAGCCTGACTCGTTATGAAGCCGGTGCGGATTTCTTGGAGATGCACCGGCAGCTGGTCGAAGCGATTGTCGATCAGGACGCCGATCGTGCTGTGGCAGCGGTTCACCGTTATATTGCGGAATCGAAAGCTGTTCTCGAAGTCAAAGGAGGGGAACGGCTATGAGCGTACAAAGCAATACAAAGGCAACGATCATGAAGAAGTCGTTATCGTCGGGTTGGCCGATTATCCTGGGCATCGTCCTGATCGCACTGACCATGCGATCACCGCTAACGTCGGTAGGCCCATTGGTTGGCTCGATTCGTGAATCCCTCGGACTGTCGAACACTGCGGCAGGTTTGCTCACAACCTTGCCGTTGCTTGCTTTCTCGCTTCTTTCCCCGTTCACACCCATTCTGGCACGCCGCTTCGGGGTGGAACGGATGATGCTTTATGCGTTGGTACTGCTCATGGCGGGTATCGCTATCCGCTCGCTCGGCGCAACCGTTCCTTTAATGGCAGGCACCGTTGTGCTCGGGCTCGCAATAGCAGTATGCAACGTGCTCATTCCGAGTCTGGTTAAACGGGATTTTTCTCATAATGTTGGCCTCATGACAGGGGTGTACTCCGTGTCGATGAATTTATTCGGGGCGATAGCATCCGGTGTCAGTATTCCGCTCGCCCACAATCTCGGTTTCGGCTGGACTGGCGCACTCGGAATCTGGGGCGCGTTCGCTCTGGTAGCCACGCTATTCTGGTTTCCTCATGCCCGTGCAAGTCACGCGTCTGTCAGGGCAACAACTAGCGGTGTGTCGGCACGACGAAGCCTGTGGCGTTCGCCGCTGGCATGGATGATCACGCTTTTTATGGGGATGCAATCTCTCATTTTCTATGTTTTGATCGCTTGGTTGCCTGAAATTATGACAAGCCGGGGCTTGAGTGAAAACAGCGCTGGTTGGATGCTGTCGTTGTTTCAAATCGCTGCGCTGCCCGTATCGTTCATCGTTCCCATCGTTGCGGGACGCATGAAAAACCAACGTTTACTGGTCATCATCATGACGATCCTGTTGTTTGTTTCTTTGGGAGGCCTTTATTTCGGCGGAAATGCCTTCATTTCGTTATGGACCATTTTACTCGGAATTGGCGGGGGATGTGCGTTCAGCTTGGCCATGATCTTTTTAAGCTTGCGGACGCAAGATGCCCACGATGCAGCTTCTTTGTCCGGCATGTCACAATCCGTTGGATATTTGCTGGCAGCAACTGGACCGACTTTATTTGGTTTGTTCCATGACATCACGGCAAGCTGGAACCTGCCTCTGCTGCTGTTGCTTGTGGTTACCGCTCTGCTGTTCATATCCGGCTTGAGTGCCTCAAAAAATCACACGATATAAGGGAGCGATTTTGGAGAACTTAATACTGGTACAAAAAAACGGTTCATAGGAAAGGCCATATCCGATTTTTTGGGGCCTATTCTCGATCTCCTTTCTTTTTTTGAACGGATTTACGGTTAATTCTTTCTACATCACGCATGATTTTTTCCCGTTTCTCTTTTGATGATGGAAAGGCATTTTCCCCAAACCTGAATTTGCCTCGAATAACCTTTCTATGATTTTCTTTCACTACTATCACCCCTTGAGTGGTAATAGCAGCATTATTGTCAAATCTATGAATAAATAAACAATAAAAGAGGCCTATGATAGGCCTCTTTTATTATGCTCTCTCCGCAATAGTTACAAGTCTATTAAAATTATCTTCTTGTTTTATAATCAATTCATCCAAATTGTCTTGTAATTCTTTGGAGCGGACCTGAGTAAACTTAACAGCAGCCCATGTACGCAAACTTTTTTCCTGAATGCGACCAATATCTTTTGTTATGGCTTGAAGTCGTTCATTACTAGCTTTTAATCGATTGTTCAAGCGTTTAGAATGCGACATCGGTTTGTCCCTCCTTAATTAAGAAACCTTTTTCTTCCAAGTGTAGACATATACCTTTAATATAACGGTACATCTCTTTCATTTCTATTATATCATCCATTCCTTGGTGTGTAGAATCATAATGGAAATTATAGATCAGTGTCCTCCCGGATGGCAAGTCAATCCAATAACTGGCCACCGTTCTACCTTCCCGGTCACTGGTAGCATATTCAATTGTGTTTTCACCATGAACCAGCACTACAGATGAATAGTGTGAGTATGTTGGATCATGGATGTCGATGACTTTAGGTGTTTCGGTTGTCCCTTGTTCACAAAGCCTAATTAGCTTCGTATCTACTAGTTCAAATAAGGAAAAATCAGTTACAACCCTTAGATCTGAGGTGTTGAACAACGAATCGCTTAGACGAAGACGGTAGATCGTGCTGATTGCAGCATTATACCCATCTTCATTGATCTTAGCCAGCTGCTGTAACATGTCGATTTTACGATTCAACAGCTTTACCGCAGGTATTAATCAACCTTCCCAAAATGTCATGATCAAAATCGGTATGAAGTTTCTTAAAACCTTCAATCACCCGAGAGTTGATAGTGACATTTCTTTAAGCAAGCATGTTCTATATCATATCAGTAAATCGGATTACGAAAGAGTGCAGTAAAAAAGACCAGCTATAAAAGCTGGCCTGTCCGGTACGCTTATGTAACATTTCTTTATGCATCTCCCCTATGGTCTAATACCTGGCTAAAAGTTACCGGCTCGTGTGCTCCTATAGTAAATACAAGGCTAACGGCGAATAGGAGTAAGACGATTGTTCTTTTCATTCTGGTACACCTCTCTAAATAATTTTTGATAGTCTGACTGTATTTCGGGACTTGCATAGTTCCGATAATTTTCAAACAATCCCACACATTTTACTGTGTTGCTATCATAGTTTATTGTAGCCGATTTTTCCAAACTATTTAACAAATACTTAAATCCAACCATATATTCACCTTTCTGTAAAAAATATTCAGATAATTCGCTGAATAAACGTGTAAGCCGTTCTACGATTAATCTTTGATTATAATAGTTCCCTGGTATATTTTCTCCCTCTGTTAAAAGTAGAATTTCTGGCCTAAAATGCTCGAAAATTTGATCGACATTGACATTAAACCGGTTAGCCAACTCAGCGATGTTAAGTAATGATAAGAGAATGTCATCCTTTATTATCTTAATATGTTCTACATATTCCGGCAGCACGCCTAAATCTCCGGAATACAATTTAGTTACATACGTATTTGTTTTTGCCCACTCCTGAAAAAGTCCCTTCCAACGCAGAACCTCTTCATCATTTTCCTTGACCCAGCTCAAATCTGTATAATTTAAAATAAATTGCAGCGCATGTCCATATTCCGCCAGCTCATGACACACCTCACCACGAAGCAAATCACTATAGGCTATATACACAAACAACGGTCTGCTCAGCTTAGAATATGGATCTCCCACTTTACGATTGTGCCGGTTCTCTGCAAAGTAATGCATCCTTGCCTTGGTGCCCATCTGCTCGGCAAACTTGTCCACCTTGTTCCACTCACGCAGGGAACGATAAACATTTGCTAAATCCTTGAGCGCATCAAGCTGCAGGACTTCATCCAATCGATCTACATATAGCTCGAATTGGGCCGCTGCCTGTAAGTTTTGCGCCTGATCGTCACCCAGCTTGATCGTAAACAAACGATATTGACAGAGCGCCAGACGTTCGGAATGCTGGGAATGCTCGGTTACGGCCACACCTTCATATAAAATGGCGGCGGCATCCTTTTTTCCTGCCTGCAGCAGCTCTTCCGCCGCATCAAACAGCACAGGACAGTACACGATGTTATCCAGCAGCCAACTCGTGACTTGTCGAATGCAGTCCAGCTTGTTCAATTCGGCACATTTGAATATAAAGGGCCTGAGCCGCCGCCAATTGGGCTGGGCGGCAGCTATATTATCTTGTATGTATAGGTCGTAGAAATGGCCTTCCGGAAGTTCCATCAGCTCGGTGATGCGGTCAAGCTGGTTCACCGACATGATCCTCCCGCCCGTGATGATTGAGCTAAGACTTCCCACATTGAGCCCCGTTTTGCGCCCTAAATCACTAAGAGAAAGCTTTTCAAGCTCCATAAACTTTTCCACTTCTGACCGTATTGTGGTTGAATTGACCAAAGTGAACCACTCCTTCATAAGTTGACACTTCCCGCAAATTCTTGATGTCAAACAAATGATAAAAAGCCTGTAGCAAGCAAGTCTAGAATTTTTTCCTATCTAAACTATTATACTACTTTCTCGTATGTATGTGTATCACGCATTGATCACAAAACAGTAAAAAACCAGCTCTAGAAGCTGGCCACAAAATGAGCATGTCCTTTATGCCGAAATTTTGTCAACCTTCTTTAAAAGCTTTGTTTTGAGGTGTCCCCAATAACCCGACGCGTTTTCCAATGTTATGATCGACGATGATTGAAGCTGACTTTGCTAGGCTCTCTAACAAGTACTTAAATCCAACCTGAATCTCGCCCTTTTGTAAATAATATTCAGATAATTCGCTGAACAAACGAGTAAGTCGTTCTGCCTTTAATCTATTATCATAATAACTTCCTGGCGCATTTTTCTCTTCTGTTAGATATTGTATTTCAGACTTGAAATGTTCAAAAACCTCATCGACATTGATATTAAACCGGTTGGCCAAGTCAGTAATGTTGAGCAATGACAAGAGAACGTCATCCTTTATTGTCTTAATATGCACTACATATTGCGGCAGTACGCTTAAATCCCCGGAAAACAGTTTTGTTGAGTACGCATTCGTTGTTGCCCATTCCTGAAATTGTTCCTTCCAATGCAGAACCTCTGCACAATTCTCCTTCACCCAACTCAAATCCGTATATTTTGAGATAAATTGCAAAGCCTGCTCAAAATCCTCCCGCTCATGACATACCTCGCCACGAAGCAAGTCACTATAAGCAATATACACAAACAGCGGTCTGCTTAGCTTGGCATAAGGGTCTTCCCCTCTACGATGTTGCCTGGAATCTGCAAAGTAATGAATTCTGGCCAGGATGTCCATCTGCTCGGCAAACTTATCCACCCTGTCCCACTTGCGCAGGGAACGATAGACATTCGCCAAATCCTTCAGCGCATCAAGCTGCAGCACCTCATCCAACCGTTCCGCGTATGGCTCGAACCGGGCCGCTGCATGCAAATTTTGTGCCTGATCATTTCCCACCCTGATCGTAAACAAACGGTATTGGCAGAGTGCCAGACGTTCGGAATGCTGGGAATGCTCGGTTACGGCCACACCTTCATATAAAATGGCCGCTGCATCCTTTTTTCCTTCCTGCAGCAGCTCTTCCGCCGCATCAAACAGGATGGGGCAGTACACCAGATTGTCCAGCAGCCAACTGACGGTCTGATAAATGCAATCCAGCTTGTCCAAATCGGCACATCTGAATATAAACGGCCTGAGCCGTCTCCAATTGGGCTGGGTCGCAGTCATATTATCTTGTATGTACAATTCGTAAAAATGACCTTCCGGGAGCCCCATCAGCCCGGTGATGCGGTCAAGCTGATTTACCGACATGGTCCTTCTGCCAGTGATAATTGAGCTAAGGCTTCCTACATTGAGGCCTGTCTTGCGTCCCAAATCACTAAGCGTCAGCTTTTCGCGTTCCATAAATTTCTCGACTTCTGAGCGTATCGTGGCTGTCTCGTCCAATCTAACCACTCCTTCATAAGCTGACATTCTTCGCAATTTCTTGATGTCGAACAAATGATCATTTAGCCCTTTAGTAAACAAACCTAGAATTTTATTCCTGACTGAATTAGTATACTGCTTTCTGGTATGCATGTATATATTTTTCAGGCGTTTTTTAGCTGAAAATTTGCTAAAAATCTCGCAATTAAGTCACCAACCGGAAATGGCGCTAAAAAACTCGAACTATGCTGCCTGCTGCGGATTCTTTCCCAACCGGCATAGTCCCGATTAATCAAAAATAAACCGGTTTGCGGAAGCCAGATCCTTACCGAGCCGGAACTCACCGGGAGAAAAGCCGATCCAGCGCCGGAACACCTTAATAAAATAGCTGGCGTTCGCATATCCGACCTGCTGGGCAATCTCCTCCAGTGTAAGCTCTGTCTCGCGGAGCAGCCGCACGGCCTTGGCCATACGGATTTTGGTCAGATATTCCATCGGGGTTGAGCCTGTCGCGCTCTTAAAAGCCCGTGTGAAGTAATATTTCGACAAACCGGCCTCGTTCGCTATTTCCTCCAGGCTTTGCAGCGTATTATATCGCTCCTCAATCGACAGGACGGCCTGCCTGATTTTAGGGGGCCACGTCTCTTTCTTCTTTCTGTGCAGAGTGCTGAACCGGTACAGCTCCATTACAAATTGATATACGATGGACGACGCGCGGAATCCGTCGGTGATATGATTTCTGGCTGCAGCGTGATAGGCTTCCTGAAGCAGCTGCACGACAGGGCTGTCCGGGGGGATATGGACCACATGGCCCATGCGGGAGATGAGATCAAGCCATTTTCCTTGCAGGTTGGCCGGGCGGATTAAAATAAAGTAGAACTCCCAATGATCGCTGGACGAGGGAAGATAGTATTCGTGGGCGCTGGGGATATCGACCATGAAGGCCTGACCGGGACCGACCCGGTGCAGCTTGCCGCCCAGCTCCAGATGGCCGTACCCTGACACGGTGTATTGGAACAGATGCAGGGGCCCGTCGATTCGGGTCAGCCCGTTCCAGTAGTAGGCAGGATCCGTTATGTTGTCAAAGCCTACCGCCGAGAGCTGGCAGAAGGCGTCATTATGAGTTTCAAAGAAACGAAATCCGTAGGTATCATATCTGGCATGTTTCCTGCTGTGTCCGCTCATTTTCTTCTCCCCAAAGGTTATTGGCAGTGCAAGCGAGGACAGGGAAAGGGTAAACATTATAATCATTACCATCATAAGCGAAGAAATCAGGGCTTTCCACCGCAAATAATTGCGCGAAATGCCCTGATTTTCAGTAGTCGAGGGCAATATTTTACACCTCAGGGCAAAACATTATCATGGCCTGGTTCACAGAATAACCATAAGATGAAATATTGAAAGCGCTTTATATACGAATAAAAGGAAAAATTCATGCGAGGAGGATCAGTGATGAGGCAATGGAATAAAGCGGTCCGTAAAGCCATACTGGCTGCAATGGCGCTTCTGCTTGCTGCGGGATGCAGTTCCTCGTCTTCGTCGGGAGGCAGCACGGAAGGAGAACGTGTGCAGCTCACGATGCAGGCGTGGGGCAACCCCGCTGAATTGAAGGTCTACCAGAAAGCGCTGGACGCTTTTACGAAAGAGAATCCGCAAATCCACGTCAAGCTGGTGCCTGTGCCCGGTGATCAGTATGAGCAAAAACTGTTGACTTCCCTCCAGGGCAACCGGGGGCCGGACGTGTTTTACTCCAGTGAGCCGACTATGGCCCGCTTGATCGAAGCCGGTCAGGTTCAGCCGTTGTCCGAATTTTTGCAGAGTGAAGAAAGCTATGTCCAAGCCGATGAGTTTCCGGAAGGATTATGGGGACCAGCGAGAAAAGACGGGGAAATATACGGGCTGCCGCCGGATGTCAACCCGTTTGTCATTTACTACAACAAAAAGGTGTTCCAGGAAGCTGGCGTCAAATCGCCGCAGCACTATTACGATGAAGGCCGCTGGAACTGGGAGGCGTTCAGGGAGGTTACCGGGCAGTTGAAGGCGGCAGGCAAGCAGGGCTACATCATGGAGAACTGGTGGGCACACTGGTACAGTTGGGTGTGGTCGAACGGGGGGCGCATTTTTGATGAGCAGGGCAAGCTTGTGCTGAATGAAAATGAACCCGCCAAGGAAGCGTTCGGCTTCATGCATGATCTCGTGCAGGATGGTAACGCGGTGTACTCGGGCTCGCTTCCCAAGGGACAAGGCGCGGATGCGATGTTCATGTCAGGCCAGGTTGGCATGCTGGCTGCCGGACGCTGGCTGGAGCCGCTTTTCACCCAGAATAAAAGCATAGAATTCGATTATATTGCCTTCCCGTCGAACACGGGGAAAAAAGAGCCTGTAGCTGTACCGGGCGCCTATTTTGCGGTGAACAGCAAAAATCCCCATGTGAAGGAAGCGATGAAATTCGTATCCTTCTATGTATCCAGGCAAGGGCAGGAAATCCGGCTGGCGGATGGCGGCAATGCGCTTGCTGCGATTCCCGCCGCGGACGAGGCCATTTTGAGCAAGAGCACGATTGAGCATACGAGCTACCTTTCCGAGGCGCGTGACGACGGTTATACCCATGGCTCGAACATGGCCTATGACGCCCAGATTCCGGGCCTGAACCCGGATATTACGGAGATTATCGACCTGATGCTCCTTGGCAAGCAGGATGCGAAAACCACCGTGGCCAGGGTCACGGAGACGATCGCCGCCGCGCTGAAATAAACGGAAGGAGGTGAAAGCCATGCAAAGGAAGCATCACGCGTTATGGGGCTACCTTTTTATTACCCCCCAACTGATCGGTCTGCTGTTCTTTTCCCTGCTGCCCTTGCTGTATGCGCTGTCCTTAAGCTTTATGAACTGGGACGGGTTTGGCACTCCTTCCTTCGCGGGTTTGTCCAACTTCGCCGGTCAGCTTGCTGATCCGCATTTCTGGAAGGCCATGGTCAACACCGTGTATTATATGGTGCTTGTCATCCCCGTCGGGATGCTGCTGGCACTGCTGGTGGCGTTGGCGCTGAATAAAACGGCCGGCAAAGAGCTGTATCGTCTCTTTTTCTTCATGCCAGTCGTTACAAGCTCTGTATCCGTAGGCGTGATTTGGATGTGGATTCTGAACGGGGAATTCGGCATTCTGAATCAGCTGCTGGGGTACATCGGCATCACCGGACCGCAATGGCTCACGGATACCCGCTGGGTCATCCCGTCCATTGCCCTGCTCAGCATCTGGTGGGGGCTGGGGAACAATATGGTCATTTTCCTGGCTGGTCTGCAGGGGATATCGAAAAGCTATTATGAGGCCGCCCAGATCGACGGGGCAAGCCGCCTGCAGCAGTTCCGGCACATCACGCTGCCGCTGCTGTCCCCGACGACGTTCTTTGTGACGATCATGTCGATCATCGGCTCGTTTCAGGTGTTCGATCAGGCTTTCGTTATGACCAACGGTGGTCCGGCCAAGGCCAGTTATACGCTTGTATATCATATTTACGATCAGGCCTTTATTGATTTTACCATGGGCGAAAGCGCGGCTGCTGCTATGATTCTCTTCCTGATCATTCTGGTGTTTACGCTCATTCAGTTTGGCATGCAGAAGAGGTGGGTGCATTATGGCGACTAAAAGCGTGCATGTTCATAGCAGGGGAAGCCGGGTGAAGGATCGTTCCGCCAGCCTTGCTTCATCTCTCGGAGTGAGCGTTTGGCTGCGGCATCTGCTTTTGATAGCGGGCTCTCTTCTGATGATTTTCCCGTTCTTGTGGACGATCCTCAGCTCGCTGAAGGATATTTCGCAAATTTTCGTTATCCCGCCACAGTGGATTCCGGACCCTGTCGTTTGGAGCAATTACCCGGATTCCCTGCAGGCGATGCCTTTCGTGCAAGCTTACGGGAACAGCTTCTATATTACTGCCCTCGTTGTGCTTTCGACCCTGTTTACAGCCTCGATGGCTGCATATGCCTTTGCGAAGATCCGTTTTCCAGGACGTGATGTTCTGTTCATCCTCTTTCTGTCCACCATGATGATCCCGAAGCAGGTCACCATGATTCCGCTGTATCTCGTCATGAATAAAGTGGGGTGGCTGGACACGCATTGGTCGATTATCGTGCCGGGCGCTTTATTTAATGCCTTCGCTGTTTTTCTCTTGCGCCAGTTTGTCATGGGCATTCCGCGCGATCTGGAGGAAGCGGCGGTGGTGGACGGGGCGGGGCATATCCGGATTTATTGGAACGTCATTCTGCCCTTGATTCGCCCGGCGCTGGCGGCGGTTGGCATTTTTACCTTCCTGGGGGCGTGGAATAGCTTTCTTGATCCGCTCATTTACCTGAACACACCGGAGAAATTCACGGTCCCCCTGCTGCTGAACAGCTTCAAGGGGCTGTACACCGCAGACTGGGCCCTGATGATGGCGGGCACGACCATTTCCGTGATTCCCGTGCTGGTGGTGTATATATTTGCCCAGAAGCAAATTATTGAAGGCATTACGATGACGGGTATTAAGGGGTAATTAGCGGCAATAAATGAAAAGCCCGGGGAAGGAGAGGTCTTCTCCGGGCTAGTGCTAAAATTCGCAAATATCTCAGCGAAATAGGTTAATCTTGCGAAGAGATGTATACACTTGGCGAACTAAAAAAAGAAAAAAGCCCTATTTCCAGGACTTCATGCTTATTTCTGGAATTTCAATTCCGTTATATCGCTATCATGTTCATTTATTAGCCTTTTCATTTTAGGCATTTCAGTTTTGATAATTTTTATATCCTTTTCCAGTCCGTTGAGTCGTTTGTCCAAGTTGTCGGCCTTTTTATTTGTTTCGCCTACAATTCCGATGAGTTGGGTTAACATGTTTTCCATCCGGTCAAACCTTGCATCCATCTGGTCAAACCTTGCGTCCATCCGCTTTTCCATTTCATCGAGACGATTCTCCACTTCTTTCAAATTTGTCACGCTCCATTAACAGCCTTTGAGAGTATTTTATCATCTGACTTGTCCTCTGCTCAAGTAGCGGCTTCATCAGCATTGTTTTCCCGCAAAAACTGCTTCCGGTACTGCAGCGGAGAGCGTCCGGTCAGCTGCCGGAATACCCGCCCGAAATGGGCGATGCTGTCAAAGCCCGCCAGCTCCGCAATGCGGGTGACCGGCCAGCGTGTCTCCCTCAAATATTGCTGGGCCTGGCGGATGCGGACGTAACGGATGTATTCCACGACTGTGAAGCCGGTGGTCTGCTTGAATATTTTGCATAGGTATGTGCTGCTGATGTAGAAGGCGGAGGACAGCTGGTCCAGTGTCAAATTCTCGGCAAAATGAGCTTCAATATACTCGATGATGGCATACACCCGCTGCTGCTTTTCGCTGCCCTCGGGAACGATGGGCACATACTGCACGTTGTGCAGGCGCCGGATATATACCAGCAATTGCACGAGCACAGAGCGCTGGCAGATGGGCCGGAACGAATCGTTCCGGTCATTTTCCGTCAGCAGGACTTCCAGCATGCCCAGGATTGCCGCCCGCTCCCGCTCGCCGGGACGCAGCAGAAAATGCTGCTGTATCAGCAGCTCCTTTGTCTCCTGCATATTGAGGGAAGGGGATATAAATGCTTCATCAAAATTGATCAAAATCCGCTCATGAGAGGCGTCCCCTTTGTTGGTCGTGCGGTGCAGCCCATGCTTATGAATAAAAATCAGGTCACCGGCCTGCAGGGCGTACAGCCTGTTGTCGATATAATAGTATCTTTCGCCGGATAACAGATAATAAATTTCATAGGAATCATGCATGTGATCAAAGGCCATGCTGAAGGGCTCCGTCCGTTTGATCCGTTCGATCGAGAAATGGGGCTCGGTTGCCATGAGAAGCGCTCCTTTCCTAAGGGCAGATTCAATTCTGTAAGCGCAATCAAAAGAGAATAAAATATGCATAGTTTTATGTAAAAAGACCAATAAATGCTTAGAACTTGATGTTTTCTATACTATATCATGGAAGCATTCGACGAAAGGGTGTGAACCGTGAAATGAGCAAAAAATATGCACTTGTAGGCACTGGAGGACGTGCCGAGTTTTTTTACAGAGAGCTGGCCACCGTGTATAAGGAGACCTCTGAGCTGGTGGCTTTTTGTGATGTGAACCAGATCCGCATGGATTACGCCAACCGGCTGCTGCAGGAGAAATACGATTATCCCGCGCTGCCGACCTATAAAGCGCATGAGTTCGACCGCATGATCGAGGAGACTAAGCCGGACACCGTTATAGTAACGACTGTAGACCGGGTGCATCATAAATATATTATCCGTGCCATGGAGCTTGGCTGTGATGTGATCTCCGAGAAACCGATGACCGTGGATGAAGAGAAGTGTGAGGCCATTCTGGACGCGATCGAGCGGACGGGGAAAAAGCTGCGGGTAACCTTCAACTACCGTTACGCTCCGCATAATACGAAAATCAGGGAGCTGATCATGGACGGCGCCATCGGTGAGGTCATTTCGGTGAACTTCGAATGGCTGCTAAATACGCAGCATGGTGCGGACTATTTCCGACGCTGGCACCGCGACAAGCGCAACAGCGGCGGGCTGCTGGTGCACAAATCCACCCACCATTTCGACCTCATGAATTTCTGGCTTGGCTCCAAGCCGGATTTGGTATACGCGCAGGGGGATTTACGTTTTTACGGCAGAGAAAATGCGGAGAACCGCGGCATCACCGAGTTCTACCAACGGGCGTTCGGCAGCAAGGCGGCGGAAAATGACCCGTTCGCGCAGCATCTGGACAGCAATGAACATTTGAAGCAGATGTACCTGGAGGCTGAGAAGGAGGACGGGTACCTGCGCGATCAGAGCGTGTTCGGCGATAACATCAGCATCGAGGATACGATGAGTGTGATGGTGAAATATCAGAATAAGGCTGTCATGAACTATTCGCTGAATGCTTTTATGCCATGGGAGGGCTTCATCATTGTCTTCAACGGCACCCAAGGCCGCATGGAAGTGAAGGTGACGGAGCAATCCTACGTGAACTCCGGAGGAGATAAGGACAAGGAAGGGGCGCTCAAGTCAAAACAAATCCGCGTTTTCCCAATCCACGCAGCTCCTTATGATGTGGAAATTGAAGAGCAGTCCGGTGGTCACGGCGGCGGGGACCCGTTGATGCTGCGCGACATTTTCGACAAGCCGGCGGAAGACCGCTTCAAGCGGGCCGCCTCGCATCAGGACGGCGCTTGGTCGATCATGACAGGCATTGCCGCGAACCGGTCGATACAGACAGGACAGCCTGTAAGGATTAAGGACTTGATTCAGCTTTAATCGACGTACCTTCAAAGAAGGTAGACCGTATTTAGCGGAAGTTTTCTTGCGATTCTTTCTTTATTCTAAAAAACTGGCGTTGCTCTTGGAGAGCGCCAGTTTTTTTGTTCATCTTTGTTGGGAAAACACAGGGTCCTAAACCCGACGCCGTTTAAGCGTATGACCGCAAGAAATAGTTAAAGACCCAGCAGGATCGATGATTCGAGCTTCTTTTGTACCAGCTTCAATATAAGCTCGTTTATGGTGAGTGCCACCTCCCAAATTGGATTTATCGACACCCTTTAGGAACAACAGCCATTTACGTCTGACTTAGTCATTCATCGCGGTATAAATCTCCAACCTATTCAGGTCAATAATAAACCGACCTGGGATCAAAATATCCAGCCCTATCAGGCCATCAATTCTGTTATCATCACCAATACGCCCGAAATCAATGGGAAAATGAACACCCTGAAAGGAATGAAACTCCACTTCGTGAATTCTTCTGCGCACGGCAGCCTCTCTTCCGCCAATACCGGTCATAAACCGAATTTGGTCCTCTGGTTCGTATGCATTGAATAACTCCGGGGCAACGTCAATAGAAAGAATGGATTCAGCCGCCCCAGTATCAATGACAACATTTTGGAATTGGATTGTTTTCCCACAATGTGTAATAGTAATATTGGAAAATAATAACCCCTCTCTATATTCCAGATTCATGTTTACGAGTTCTCCTGATCATAGGTTTGTCCCGTACTTCTACAATAATCGCTTCGTTAGAAGTATGATAAACAAAACGTTCATTCTTAGCGGAAAATAATTCTTTTAACGCTTCCTGCGGATCAGGTATAGGTTTGATTACAGCTACTTCTTCCACATGAAGCTTATTGTCTTCGTAATGAGACTTTAATTCTTCGACCAACACAAACTGATCAGGAAAAAGTTCCCTAACTTCCCCCCACAACATCGAGAATCGCCTCCTTTTGAATTCTATTTTACCATTTTTAATTGCCTAGAAACTATCAGATAAGGATGAATTCGAGGCAATCATGGATGCATTCTAAGGTGAACTAACGTTAAAAAATATATCCCCGGTAACCAAACTATGTAACTCAGAAATAATAAACTCTAATGCATTCATCGTGGTGAGTTTGTTGTGAACTTTAACTAAAAAATCATCGTCTAATTGCACAACATTTGAAGCCAAAATTAATCCGGCAGCACTGGGATCGTCTATATATAGACCGTTATGCCTAGCTGCCTGGTTAACCTTGCGAAGCCATAAATAACCTTCAGCTACATACATAACATGGTGATCATCAACCAAAAATCCTCGGGTCAGATTATAACCAAGCTCATTCTCATCATACGGGCCTAATACAATACAAACGGGTTCAAACATGAGACCACACCCCATGATAAATTTTATTCTACTATTTGTACGCTTATGCGTACGTCATTTGAAATGATTATATCGTACGCTTATGAGTACGGTCAATATCGTAAATCATAAGCTTGGGGTGTTGATAATGAAAAAAGTAGAAGTGACATTAGGTGCGTTATTGAAGAAAAATAATATTACAATGAACGAATTAGCCCTGAAATCGGATGTCCGAAGGGCAGCGATATCCGAATTGATCAGTGGAAAGCGGGAAAACATTAATTTCAGGCATATTGAACGGATTGCAGATGCACTGAACATTACAGACATCCGTGACATCATTACTATTGTTGAAAAATAAGACAAAGAAGAGTAAGAACGGGGGAAATGCGTGTAACGTACCAGGCTTCCTCCCGAGAAGTGAGGTAGGGCGCCGGTTACTTAATCCGCGAGCGTTCATGCAGGAAGATTGACAGAGAGATACTGATCATTTTTGAAAATTTTAAAATACTTGACAGTGAAAAGTTCTCACGTTTAAGAAGCAAGCGAATCCGCGTCCGGATGGGCCGATTTCTGCTTGGAACGAATAATTTGGGTTAGCGCCAGATGCGGGTTTTGAGCAAACAAGCGAAAAAGCGATTGGCGCAAGTAAACCGCGATCGTCGCCTCCGACACGATAGATTTGGACGGCGTGCGAAGATAGCGGAAGAATAGCGCAGGCGTACGACCGGAAAAGCGCAATGCGAGAAGCTGCACGATGCCCGTCGCGATGACGCTGCACATGACAAAGCCTTCGATGGCTCGGAGGGTCAACCGAATCCGTTCCCGATCCGACTCGTTTGTCACCTGCTCCAGCGGATCCGGCTCTCCTTTGCGACGGTAGCGGTTCAGCTTCGGCATCGACGCGCTCCAGAAGCGATAGCCGAACGCACCGATCACTTGCTCATTTCCCGAAACGTGCATTCGATCTTGAAACGGTATCCGTACAGCGCGATGATCTCCGCCGCCTCCAGCGTCAGATCGGTGCTGACGAGAATGGAGAGGCGATCGCCGTGCCGAACGAGGACGAAGCGCAACTCTTGATACAGGCCCTGTCCCCATAACAAATCCAGACACAGGAAGGAGACGGTTTCCTCCTTGCCATAGATCGTTACAGCAGCGGTTTGAAAATCGGTCGTGCGTGACTGGAACAACTCGGCAAGCTTCAGCGTCTTGCCTTTCTTCGGCGGGCGGCCGCGGCCCGGCTTCTTCGGTTCAGGCCTTTCGTAGGCTACGGCATTCATCTTGGCTTTGGTGACGATCTGCAGACGTCCATCGCCGGCCCGATCTCCTTCGGCCAACCGCTGTAGCGCGGGGATGGACAGAAAATACCGATCCAACAGAAGCAGCGCCCCGCCGAAGGTGCGAGCGGAGACGAAGGCTTGCTCAATCATTTGCACGACATGGGAAGCCTGACGCTCCTTGGAATGGCCTGTCCATCCGAATATGGCTTTCACGCCGTCCTGCAGATTCATGAACAGGGGCAGGCAAAACCACTTGTTCGGTGTGCCTGCCAGAATGCCGATCGCGCCGAACAAATGGCCAAAGATGTACTCGCCCTTGGAAACATTTTCGGATTCCTGATGCAGCTTCTTGACGCCAGGCATCTGCCGTCCCTCCTTGGCTTGTTTCATGCCGTCGCCGACGAGCACGACCTGTCCGCGCACGTACAGGAGCGGAGCGAAACGGCGAACGGCTTCCTGCCAGGCAAGCCGCAGCGATTCCAGCGACCAGGCGGAGGAGCGGAAGAAATGGATCATCGACTCGTAATGACGCGGATCCAACGACAGATCCCGGACAATAGAGGTCACACCGAGATGGTCGGAACGAACCATCAGACCAACGACGATGACCACGAACCACTGGAAGGCGGCCGTGCGGGTGAAGCAAGCTCGAAATGCACACAGAATTTCATTCATTAATTTCAACATGGACTGGTCGATCGTAAGAAAAAAGAGTACACTATTCAAGTAACCCTCTCTTGCGATCTGCTCTCCTTTCTGGCCTGAGAACCTTAAGGATACTACAGATTCGCTTGATTGGGTTATTTTACTATTCGTCGATTTTTCGACAAGAACTTTTCACTGTCCAGTAAAATAGAAGAGAAAAATATGTATGAAAAACTGGTGTGCTCTGGAGTGCTAGTTTTACTTTTAAATATTGATGACATGTGGTAAAGTTGAGTAAAGAAAGTAAAGAAAACAAAGAAATAAGAAAGGTGGTGTGAAAGTGTGGAAGTTTCAAGAATCAGTTCCAAAGGACAAGTCACCATTCCAAAAAGCATTCGCGATGCCCTTAACTTGAGCGAAGGTGATAGGGTTGCTTTCGTTCAGGACGAGGGAAAAGTCATCATAACAAAAGCTAGCTTATTGGCGCTTCGGGAGTTGCAAGATGCACTTAGCAAAGATGCCAAAGAGCACAGTATTTCTGAACAGGATGTGCTAGATGAATTGAAGCGGGTGCGGGAGGAACTTTGGAATGAGCGACAAGGGAAATAAGAGTTTAAGGATTTTTATCGATACGAATATCCTGATTTCAGCTGTTTTGTCCGAAAAATCCATTAGCGCCAAGCTCCTGCGCTATGTTATTGAAGAACATGAATTGGTTATCTGCAGCTTTACCCTAACCGAGGCTTCGAAGGTCATTGAACGGAAATTCCCAAATCGCCTTTCTCAGTGGGACAAGTTCCTCACTTCATTAGAATTTGAGCTTGCGTACACGCCTTCAGACCTTTCTTTGGTGGAGGCTCCGCCGATTCGTGACATCGCCGATCTTCCGATCCTGGTTTCCGCCATTGTTGTCCAGCCTGACTTTTTAGTCACCGGCGATTACGATTTTCATACTTCGGAGATTCAGGAATACTTCACTGTAGTTACGCCTGCTGACTTTTTAAGAAGCTTCAACCAAGAAATAAACCACTAGCATATATATGATTGTGATTTAATCCGCAACCGACTCTCGTCCAGAATTGTTTACCCCCGACGGCTTTGGCCGCCGACCTGAAGGAGTTGTGGGAACTGCGACAGAGTATCTACCACCGTAGCCCGGTCAAGAGTGCCGTAATTGATTTTACCGATGGCTGGACGAAGACCTGCTATAAGATCCAACCCGTGATATAAAGAACCCGTCGCGACCGGTGCTGGGTCCCCGATCTTCATGCCGGATCAGCGAGAAGACACGGCCCGAAGAAGCGGCGTTGTTCGCACTGGGGTAGTACTGGGCTGGCTGTTGGGACAGTGATGTGTCTTGGCTGTGCATGGAGGACTCGCAGATTTTTCGAAAGTTGGGCGTGGGGGCGGTTACAAAAGCAACAAGCAGCGGGTGATTGACTTTTCGAATGAAGTGCGTTGACCACTTATGACTTATCTACGGCGAGCGGGCAAAGAGTAGCCCGTATGTTTTTGTTACACTACGTGCGGGGACCGCCTGACCGAACCCAGGCATACAATTGGCTCCGGTCGCTCAAGAGCACCGCGACCAGGGACGAATGAGAAGAATTCAGGATATTACTTTCTATGCCTTGCGATATGATTTTTCGCACCGGACGCGGGAAACCGGTTGGTAGATTGAATATATCTCTTTCTACATAGGTCAAATCAAGAAAAAGGGTACGCTGGCGTTTAAAACCTCGGTTCTTAATACGCAACCGAGCCGGGGAAGCATTAAAGCAAGACTGAGAGAAATTAAGGGTTAAAGGAAAAGGAGATTAAATATGGCTGAACTATCCAATTCAAAAAAAGAGCGACTTACTGTTAATACCATCAAAAGTCTGGCCGATGCGCCAGGATCTTATTTGATACCTGAGATATCTGTTGGGGACAAGGGAATCTCGTTCGACGGTCATATTTCTGTTATGTCAGATGACACAGAAACTAAAGAATCGCTTATTGGCAGGGTTCCGGTCCAAGTAAAAGGAACAGAAGTTGAAGAATTTTGCGAAGGATTGATTACGTTTAGCTTTGATATCGCTGACTATCGTAATTTTTTAAGTTCGGATGGTGTGCTTTTATTAGTGGGTGAAGTAAAACCAAGCGGGGAAACCAAGCTGTATTATAAGTCACTTCTGGCACTTGAAATTCATGAGTTACTTCAGAGATATGGAAAACAGAAATCAAGGGTCATTGAATTGAGACCCATAGGGGAAACAAGACTTTATGATATTTGCTGTAAGTTTCTTGCTGAGCAGGAGCATCAACCAAGGGAATTGATTCGCCATAGACCATTTAATATTGATGATTTTCAAAAATTTAAATTTTCAAGTCTAACATACTCACTTAATCCTACCGAGCCGTTACGCAAGATCTTTGACCACGACTTTACAATGTACGGCATTCTAAATCAAACTCACTTTCCTTTAGTACAAGTTAGGTTTAACTCTATTGGGGCCAGTCAAATAGTAAAGTTTACTGATGGTGATTCTGAATATGATATTTTCACAGAAAACATTTTTAAGGAATCTGTAGATACCTTGATTTTAGAGAATTCATTTATTTTTGAGTTCAGCAGAAATGATGTAAGTTATAGGTACTTGAATTTTAACTCACTTGCAGCGCAAAAAAGAATAATTCCAATGCTAATCAGTCTTTTCTCTGGTCAGAAGTTAAGCTTTGAAGAGAATATAATACAAATGTTACCGCAGAATGACATCTTAGTAGAACTACGGTGTTGGCAGAGCTTTTTAGAAGATTTGGAATATACCTTTGATTTACTTGGAATCAATCCGGAATTTGTTATAGAAGAGAGTAAGGATATAGACACAGGAAGAGAAATGGAGTGGCTTGTTCATAGAGTGTACATCAAGAATTACGCAGGATTGACTATGCCTGATAACAAAGGTTTTGTTAACTATAAATTGGGAAACAAGTGTGTAGTTCTTTTTTATAACCCTTTTGCAGAGGATAGATTCCTAAACGCTTTTGCTCATGAAGTAGCAGAAATTGGGGTTTATGTTCAAGGAGAGAATGATAATAAGCATTTCCATAGCATATATGTACTTCTGACTGAGGAGTCCTTAGTAAAAGGTGTAAATCTGAATATTCAAAAGATTAAATACTCTTTTGATAGATGTGATCCCTTTTCTAACGAGCTAGTTGCTGACTATACAAATAAATTTTGTTTGAGCTGTATCAATGCTTACGTGCAATCCGGTAATAGAGAGCTCCTAGATCTCGCAAATTACATTTATGATAGAACTATTGGAACTGAAAGTGAAGGGGAAGATTACATCTTGATAAATAAACTTCAAATAAAACTTTGGAGAAACGAGGATCTAACAATTGATGAGAGCAATATTCTATACCAAAAAAAAATACTTGCGATAAAAGATAATAATCTTAATCTTCTTTTTTGCGTGAATGTTCTTCTAAGAAATCGAGTTGAAAGCACCCTTACTTTTGAGCAAATGTTTCCAGAAAAACAAGAGTATTTTAAAACACTTCCTATATTTAAGTTTTTCGAGAAATTATAAGATGAATTAGCCCTCGAATATAATAAAGGATATGTTGACCATGACCTGCTAACGAAATAAGGAGCTTCTAAGCAAAGACTGTGCTCTTTTATTTCTTCCAATAGCAGCTTCAGAAGGTTTTTTTAGGACTTCAGCTACAAAGTCTTTTGCGAATTTTCCAGAAAGTTCT
The DNA here is from genome assembly GCF_042136365.1 of Paenibacillus enshidis. Taxonomy (NCBI): domain Bacteria; kingdom Bacillati; phylum Bacillota; class Bacilli; order Caryophanales; family Paenibacillaceae; genus Paenibacillus; species Paenibacillus enshidis. Next base: position 37,771 of record NZ_JBHHMI010000034.1, read on the forward strand.
GGAGTTTCTTGAATTGGTTTCAGCATTGATGCCATTTTTTCATCTCTCCTTTTTCTATAATTGAACCAAAGTTTTCAAAGAGCGTCGGATGTACGAACGCTATCAAGCAATCTTTTTACATTGAAAGGACATTTTACGGCCAAGCATAATAGGACACTGCCTCGCAGTGTGAATACAGTTTAGGTGAAGTCTCTCGCTTCCTGGATAGCCTTCATAATTAGTGGTTTTATTTCTTGTAAGTTTCTTGTGGCTACTTCCCAGATGATGCTTTCATCAATTCCAAAATATTCATGAATCAAAATGTTTCTTAGTCCGATCATATTCCTCCACGGAACTTCTTGATATGCCGCTTCATTGATATTGTACCTCACTGAGTATTTCTTCCTTCATGTAAGGTTTGATGGCATTAGGCGTAACAAGATCAATTGGACGGTTAAATATAGCTTCCAAATAATGCTTCAAATCCAGGAATTCAAATCCAACAGGCCGAGAAAATTCAACTAATAAATCGATGTCACTCGTTTCTGTCTGTTCATCACGAGCAAAGGAACCAAATAAGCCAATCTTCTCGACATAAAAATGTTCCTTTAAATACTGCTTTTCAGTTCTCAATTTACTTTCAATGTGTTCTCGCTTCACTGAACTTCCCTCCTATGAATCATTATTTTGCTTTCATTATAACCTAAAGAGTTATTTTTTTGATATCAGTCGAACCGGACGAATGCCGTTGTTCATGGCCAGGAGAGGAAGGGTGCCATTTACTTAATCCGCGAGCGCTCATGCAGGAAGTCGGACGGGGAGGCACCCGTCATTTTTTTGAAAATTCGGTGAAAATACGTGGCGTCCCGGTAGCCGAGATACTCCGACACCTCCTGCACGGTAAGCCGGGATTCCGTGAGCATGTACATAGCCGTCTTCATTCTGCGGCTGTGCACATACTCGCTGATCGTCTGGTTCGTGACGCTGCGGAAGAGTGTGGCGGCATAATTGGGCGTTCGCTGAATCACCTCGCCCAGCTCCTCCTTGGTCACCTTTTCCCGGTAGTGCGCTTGAATATAGTCCTTCATTCGTTCCACATGCCTGTGCTTCTCATCGGCAATCATTCCCCGATCCCATTCCTGGTTAATATAGATCAGGGCCTCTGTCAGCAGTGCGTTTGTCATATGTTTGTAATACGACGGTTTATCCTCCCACTGATGAAGAATACTCCGCAGACGTTCCCGCACCAGCTCATAGCAGCCCAGCTTCAGCTTCACGATTTTGGTCCGGTCCAGCAGAGGCAGTCCTTCTTCTTCAGCACATGATTTTCGAAAAATGATCACATACTTGCTATGGAACAGGGTGGGGATGCTTTTGCCATAAAAGCCTAAACGGGGTGGGATCAGCAGCATGCTGCCTTTGTCAACGATTGTCTTCTGCCCTTCTACCCAATATACACACTTGCCGTAGGTGACGAGACACAGCGTATAGCTGTCCGGGCATGATGTGCTCTCCGTGTACCAGTCCATTCCCTGATGATGCTGTACATCTGCAACTGTGATCATATGACGGCTCCCGTGATTGTACTATAGTCTATTTACTATACTATATTTCATAGTCTTAACGAAATGGAAACGCTACAATGAAGAAAAAACGGAGGAGAGATCAATCATGCTGAAAACGAAAATTATTTGTACCATCGGCCCTGCCAGCGACTCGGTTCCGGTGTTGAAGGAAATGATTCAGGCGGGGATGACGGTGGCTCGCTTGAATATGGCGCACGGGGAGCTGGATGAACATGTGCAGCGCATGAAAAATGTGCGTCAGGCAGCGTCCGAGCTGGGAACGTACGTGCCGATTATGATGGACATCAAAGGGCCCGAGGTACGGATCGGCAAGCTGAAGGAAGAGTCCTGTGAGCTGAAAACCGGGGAAGAACTGGTTTTGACGACAGAGGAGATTCTTGGGGATGCCAAGCGCATTGGCGTAAACTACCCGGATTTGACCCGGGACGTGAAGGCGGGAGACCGGATTCTGATCGATGACGGTTTGATTGACCTGACCGTGCTTGCCGTTGAAGGAACGGAAATTCGCTGCCGCATTGTGAGCGGCGGGAAGCTGAAGCCGCGCAAGGGCGTCAACCTGCCGGGCATTCATACCTCCCTGCCTGGTGTCACCGAGCGTGATGTGAAGCATATTGAGTTCGGCATTCAGAACCAGGTGGAAATTATTGCAGCCTCTTTTGTGCGTAAAGGCGAGGACATTCTGGAAATCCGCCGCATTCTGAAGAGCCATAACGCAGGCCATGTGCAGATCATCTCCAAGATCGAAAATCAGGAAGGCATGGAGAATCTGGACGCGATTATCAAGGCTTCTGACGGAATTATGGTGGCGCGCGGTGACCTGGGGGTAGAGGTTCCGATTGAGACAGTGCCGATGCTGCAGAAGGAAATGATCGACAAGTGCAATCTCGCAGGTAAGCCGGTTGTTGTTGCAACACATATGCTGGAGTCGATGCAGGTGAATCCTCGTCCGACCCGGGCGGAGGTAAGCGACGTATTTAATGCGGTTACACAGGGCGCCGACGTGGTCATGCTGTCCGGGGAATCGGCTGCTGGCAAATATCCCGTTCCGTCCGTGCAAACGATGGCATCTATCGCCAAGCAGGCGGAATCTATTATCGATTACATGGAGCAGTTCAATAAGAAAAGAGCGGGTCAACTCACCAATATTACCGAGGTCATCAGCCAGAGCGCGGTAAGCGCGTCGCTGGAGCTGAGCGCCAGTGCGATTATTATAGCGACCGAAAGCGGCTTTACGGCGCGCATGATCTCCAAGTACCGCCCACAGGCGCCGATCATTGCCGTCACCCAGCATCAAGAGGTGCTGCCGAAAATTTGTCTGCTGTCCGGTGTCATTCCGGTTCTGGGCGGCAAAATGACGACCACGGATGAAATGTTCGAAACGGCGACTCGCAACGCCATTGAAACAGGCTATATTTGCCCGGGAGACACGGTTGTTCTGTCCGCCGGCGTACCCATCGGTCAAACTGGCAACACGAATCTGATCAAGGTACAGCAGGTGTAGCATTTGTAGATAAAGCGCTGACAAAATCCATAATACATTCTGTGGAACAATGAGTAAAAGGCACGGATTCTTTTAAAAAAGTCCGCGCCTTTTTGCTGTTTAACTCCCGTACACACTGCGTTTCACAACTTCCGTCAATTCGGATTTTTGCGCCTCATACTGCTCGCGCGTAATGCTGCCTTGGGTAAGCCGCTGATTCAGCTGGTCCGTCAGCTCTGCCACCTGCAAATGGATAATCCGGTTCATATCAGCGCCGGTTTCACCGGCAATATCGGCCATCGTTTTGCCGTCATACAATGCATGATATAATTCTTCGTCTGAGGAAAGACCCAGTATCTGTACAATGTCTTCTTTAACAACCTTTGCTTCCTGCTGTTTGGGTTTGACGGCTGTGCTTGCGGACGCCGTGCTGCTGCCTATGGATTCGCCGATGGAAATGGCAAGGGCCAAGGTGCTGAATATAAGTATTCTTTTCAAATTCATAAGAGGTCTCCTTCTTCAATTGCATGAACTTATGTGCTTGGCGGCATGTGTCCATTGATGATGTTGGAGTGGAAGGTTGCTTACATGTTGTATTGTAACCGATCAATCTTAAATAAAGCTTAAAGCAGGTTAAAAATCTGCCCAAAGGATCACCCAGGTTCAACGATAAAAAATCCCCTTCAAGCGGCACATATAGCCATGTCTTTGATCAACCTCTCCTTAACGCAAAGGGAAAGGGGAACAACGCATTCTTTCTAGGTGGTCTTGCCGTACAGAGCGGCAAAGGCCGCTGCCGCCCGCCCTGGCTCTTCAGCCTGGGAGATTGCTGAAATGACAGATATCCCGTCCGCTCCGGCGGAAAGAACAGGCGATGCCTTTGCAGGCGTAATCCCGCCGATGCCGACGAGCGGAACGGTGATGCCATGGCTGCGCAGCTCCTGTATCAGGTGTGGGCCCCGTACAGGGCGGACATCGCTTTTGGACAGAGTCGGATACATGGGACCAACGCCGAGATAATCCGCTCCGTCGGCGATAGCGTGCCGGGCTTCTTCCACCGAGTGCGCGGACACGCCCACAATGGTGTTATGCCCAAGCCTGCTGCGCAGGGAGGAGGCCGGGCTGTCCTCCTGTCCGACATGAATGCCGTCGGCACCGAGCGCAGCCGCCATCTCCACATCGTCATTGACGATAAAGGGCACACCGCCTTCCCGGCAGACCGCCTGCAGCTCCCGCGCCAGCTCGTAAGCCGCCTTCCCGGTCAGGGCGCCTGTACCTTTTTCCCTGAACTGAAACATGGTGACCCCACCCGCGATCGCCTCGCGCAGAACTATAACGGGATTTTTGCCGCCACAGTTGATGCTGCCCATAATGAAATACACGGCAAGCTGCCGGCGCAGCTTCGCCGGGTCGATCCGTCTATCAAAGGAGCTGCTCATTTCAGCTCACCCCCATTCTGCGAACGTCTTCGCCGGTAGGCAAAATGGTTGGTCGGTCCATGTCCTGATCCGATGTCGAGGCTGTCCTCAATCGCAGCCTGAATGAAATCCTTGGCCACACGCACCGCTTCAGTCGTGGTAAGCCCCTTGGCGAGACCCGCCGTTATCGCTGCGGAATACGTGCAGCCCGTGCCATGTGTCGCCATCGTATGTATCCGTGGACTTTCGAACACCGTGAATTCCGTGCCGTCATACAGAAGATCCCTGGCCAGATCGCCGCCGGCATGCCCGCCCTTCATGATGACCATATCCGGCCCCATGGCGTGGATGCGCCGTGCCGCTTCCCTGATGTCTTCCGCTTTGAAAAGCTTCGTGCCGGTGAGCATTTCCGCCTCGGGCAGGTTCGGGGTAATGATCATTGCAAGCGGAAGCAGGTCGCGGATCAGGGTGACTGCCGCGTCGGCCTTCAGCAGAGGTGCCCCGCCCTTGGCGACCATAACGGGATCGATGACGAGATTGCGCCACCCATAATGGGCGATTCTGTCGGCGGTGGCCTCAATGATGTCTGCGCTGAACAGCATGCCGGTTTTTACTGCATCAGGTGTGAGGTCTTCGCCGATCGAATCCAGCTGGCGGGCCACCGCTTCTGCCGTGAGCGGGAAAACCCCCTGCACTCCAAGTGTATTCTGTGCAGTGGCGGCTGTAAGCACGGACATCCCGTAGACGCCGAGCTCCTGAAAGGTTTTGAGATCTGCCTGAATGCCTGCGCCGCCGCCGCTGTCAGAGCCGGCGATCGTTAATGCTTTTGCTGTTTCTGCTGTTGTCATAACCGCTCATCCCCTCCTTGTACATACAAAAGACCCGCCCTTTTCCGGAGGAAAGGGGACGGGTCCACGATAAGAAGCAGTAAAAGGCCGGTTGATGCCGCTGGACGTATCGTCTCACTTTCCTCCGCTGGTATGATCCAGATCAGGTGCAAAGGGTCCGAAGCAGACAGCTTCGTCTCAGCCGGGAAGGCTCCCCTAGTGATTGAACAAGTCTCTTATTCGATTGAATGACTGCATATAACTATATACATGATGACAGGGGGATTGTAAAGGTTCAAAAATAGGCGGAACATTTTTTTGCAGAGGAGGGTATAGAAACGGAAAAGCAGGAAATAAATAAGGTAGGCAAGTGTCCCCTGAAACTTGATGATAACCAGACATGATGGCGATACAGGAAAAATGCCGCTTACGTTAGCGTTCTCCCTTACCCCCGATACATAGGAGAAAATGTTATTTCGCCGTTAGCTGGTAATTGTATTCTGAATGTGCTATAATGCAATTACTGGAATACGGATCTTCATTCGCATATTGTAGAGGGTTATTGTCTCAGGTTAAGGGTAACCTTGTACAATATGTGAATTTTTATTTTGAACAAAAATAAGAGGTCATATAAATATTTATTTGGAGGTATTTCCACATGCAAACAGGAACAGTTAAGTGGTTTAACGCAGAGAAAGGTTTTGGATTCATCGAGGTTGAAGGTGGTAACGATGTATTCGTACACTTCAGCGCAATCCAAGGCGACGGTTTCAAAACTTTGGACGAAGGCCAACGTGTCGAGTTCAACGTTGTTGAAGGAAACCGCGGACCACAAGCTGAGAACGTTGTAAAACTGTAATTCTGCCATGCTGCCCCGAACTCTGGTTTGGGGCTTTTCTTTTCTGGCGGAGGAACAGATGCTTTTATATTGCTTTACAATTCATAGGAAAAGAGGGGACGCTCATGTACAATTCGCGCAAAAAGCCAATGGAAGAGACTCCTGAGGAGATCACTGTAATTTGGTCTTGCACCAGTGATACGTGTAAAGGCTGGATGAGAGATAATTTCGCATTCTCTGCTCAGCCAACCTGTTCTCTATGCGGTTCCGTGATGGAGAAAAGCGAGAAAAAGCTAGTCGTGCTCGTTAACAGCAGCTTCCCCCCCACCAAGAGCAGTTAGGTTTACAGCCATCATTAGTTTATTCAAGGTACTGGCCCATGGCTGGTGCCTTTTCGCTGCGGTCCCGCAGACAACAAAAAAACCTGTGTGCCTGAGTTTTCTCAAGCGCACAGGTTTTTTACACTTCTATACCTTGCTGTTTATTAGTCAGACGCAGCTGATAAAGTTGAGCCATAATATCCGCTTCCGCCCGCTGGTTCCATTCACGCACCATACGGGGCATCAGGAACAGATCGACAATGACCCACACGGTCAGCGCCCCTCCGAACAGCACCAGAAGAATTCCTGACAGCATCATGAACGGTCCGGTTTCAAACTCCACCGCAACGTAAAAGCCTACGTAAAAGATAAAGGCCAGAATAAACAAGACAAGCTGCACGAGAGCGGTGGCAATTCTTTTCAGATAAAAGCGGTGTACGCCCAAATGCCCTCCGATCAGCATGAGGTAGGCGAGCGCCAGAGATTTTTCCGTGTCCCGCATGGCCGAGTTCAAAATCAGCATCTCATTGACGGTTAACTGTTCTCTGGTCAGCTTCATTAGAACACCACATGGTTATCATGGTTGTTATAGTTATTATGGCTATCAAAGGATCTTCTGGACGTAATTTCATGGATCAGCCGGTCTTCCACTCTTTCGTTGTGATCTTTAACCCAGGTGTGCAGAAGGAATGCATCTACCACCCACCAAATCGAAGTGACAATCATTCCGATCACGGTGATCGAAAGGATCAGCTGTGCGACGGCGCTGCCGGTTTTCTTCATGTAAAACCGGTGTCCTCCGAACATGCCGAGGAAATACCACAGCACGTAGGCGACGACCATATTTTTGCCCCGGGCTTTGACTTCGGACTCCAGCAGCATCAGCTCTCTGGTATCCAGTTGACTTTTTCTAACAATATTATAGCTCAATTGACATAACCCCCGTTGATATGACAGTAAAAATCAAATCTATCTTATCAGATTTTGTAAAGGGTGGCGAGGAAAATTTTGTATTGTGCTTTGACTTGTTGTCTATGCAGCACCGTTAGAATATTATATGGAACCCTGGCTTGTCTCAGTTCCGCAATCCCGCTCATCACTCGATTGTAAGAGCCGGTTCCGAAGCCGGTTAACCGGCGTTTGTCATGAATAGCCTTGGGCCCGTCCACGCTGTGAATCTAATTGCGGAGAACCCATACCGCATGGGAGAAAAAGATTGTCACAAGAGACGGAATCATCCATGCATGGAGCATGGCTTATGCTTGTAAAAATCCAGACTGCGCACACGCAGTCGTATTACGGGACTTCGTAATTGGAACAGTTACATCGTACGCAATGGTGAAATGATGCGCTGCGCCAAGAACATGTCATTTCACGACTGCGCTCGGTTTGCTTTACTCGCTATAAATCTCGAAAAACATTGTGGGATCAGCGTTTAACCAGCGTTATATTACGCAAAAAATTTAATCGCAATAGCGCAGGCTACCTCAACGGCTTAGAGCAAAAAAGGAATTCACTTATAAGTTACTCAACTTTCGCAGCATGATCGGCAAACAGGCTTGATGTAACTGGGCAAAACGGAGATCTACTGCTGGAGCTGACGCTGAATCAAAGCAGACAGCTTTTTGCTAACTT
>NZ_JBHHMI010000035.1:0-45749 GCF_042136365.1 Paenibacillus enshidis
TCACTCGTTGTTCAGTTTTCAAAGATCAAACTTCGTTTGTCGCTTCAGCTCATCGCGTCAGCAACTTTTATATCTTACCATCTCACGACCATTTTGGCAAGCACTTTTTTTTAAAAGTTTTTTTACCAAGCAATTTTCAACAGCTCGTTTGGCCGGAATTAGAATATACCATGAATCCAATGAGCTGGCAAGAGAAAATTTAATATAATGTTTTACACCCAACTGCAGCGTGCTCGACTTAATTCTCTCCGTATAGTTAATACACTATTAAAACACTTTTGAAACACTATTGAAGCATCAGTGGAATGGGCCTAAATATGTTCTCGAATATTAAAGAACCTCCGGTACAAGCACGTCCGGAGGTTCTCTTAAGGTTGATTCAGTTTTTCATTCCGATCCCATGAACACAAAACGAATAATAACGATGACTGCAAGCACCCACATCAGCCAGTGTATCTTTACCTTGCGGCTTGCAAAGAGATTGCCGAACAGAGCGAGAATCACATAAGTTAAAATTCCAGCTGAGATTCCGTTGGCAATACTGCCTGTGAACGGCATCAATACGATGGTCAGGAATGACGGAAATGCCAGCGTGAAGTCATCCCAATCGATTTTGCGCACCTGGTTTATCATCAGCACGCCGACAATAATGAGAGCAGGCGCAGTTGCAGCTGACGGCACGAGCAGGGCCAGCGGAGAGATGAACAAGGCCAGCAGGAACAAAATGCCTGTGGTTACTGCGGTAAGACCAGTACGGCCGCCTGCCTCAACACCGGAGGAGCTCTCTACGTATGCCGTAATCGTACTTGTCCCGAGTACTGCGCCGGCGCTTACACCTACCGCATCAACGAGCATCGCCTTGCCAACTTTCTTCTCGCCCTCTGCTTTATTCTCCATTATTCCGGCACGTGTCGCCGTTCCCACCAGTGTGCCGAACGTATCGAACAACTCAACAAAAGTGAAGATGAAGATAATCTCAAACAAACCAAGATGAAAAGCCGACACCAGATCAAGCTGTCCGACCGCCAAGTTATTGAAGCTAGGGAACCAGCTTGCCCCGGAAAGGGAGCTCACGTTGGTTACCCCCATCGGGATGCCAATAATAGTTGTAGCGATAATCCCGATCAACAGAGCCCCTTTAACACGCAGCACCATCAGCACCGCGATAATCAGCAGGCCGATCAAAGCCAGCAGGGCGTCTTTTTGTACCAGCAGGTTGCCCAAAGTAAGGTTAAAGCCGGAACCAGGGACACTGTGCGTAATATCCGTTCCCGGCGTAATGTTCACCATAACCAGATTGCAGAGCTTCAAGCCGATAATGGTGATAAACATTCCGATCCCGACGGTAATCGCCATCTTCAGACTTTCAGGTACAGCGACCAGCAGCATCTGCCGCACTTTCGTCACTGTCAGGATCAGGAATATGATACCTGAAATGAAAACAGCACCAAGAGCCGCCTGCCACGTAATAGCTCCATTAGAGCTTAACACGACTGTCATAAAATAAGCGTTCAAGCCCATGCCGGGAGCCATGCCAATTGGCACATTTACGAAAAGGCCCATCAAAATCGTAATCAAGCCAGCGCCCACCGCTGTTGCAAAAAACACTGCCTCACTAGGCATTCCCGCACCGCTTGGTCCAAGGAAGATCGTGTTTACGACCAGGATATAAGCCATAGTCATAAATGTCGTAATGCCCGCAATGATTTCCGTGCGGACGTTGGTACCGTTCTCCTTTAATTTAAAGAAGCGATCCATTGTTCAAAACTCCCCTTTGATTAAAAGTTGTGAACGACAAAAAGACCTGGAAAGATCTGGAAAGATCTGATTCCCTCCAGCTCGTTTATGCACCGGCAAAGCAGCTCCCACTGTACTGCCACTGCCAAAATGCAGCGAACAGCATCAAACCGGAAAGCTTCCAGCATACCGGGTCAGAGGGAGCCCTTCTTCGTAGTGAGATCATTACGGTGACCTTGTAGAGACTTCCGGGCCAATCCCCGGAATTATACGAAAGCATATCTTTATTATTGTCGTCCAATCAAGTTTGTATCATATTCGTATCGTTATTGTAGGCCGTGATTGGGTATATGTCAATAATAAAAACGAATGTTATTTGCTCACCTTTTATTTATTGTTCGGAAAATACACTGAAAGCTCATTTTTCTGCAAAATTCTAATGCCCCTGGTGGAGAAATGCCAAGCCATTGTACAAGCAGGCTCCCAGCAGGTTACATATGAGATAACCCAAGCAACGCAAGAAACGGCCCTTATTTTCATTGAAATCTACAAGCACCGCGACAATCTCAAAGTACGGGCCATCGGGCGCAGATTTTTTGGAGGACTGAAGCCGCTCGCCGAGTCGTTTGGTGTCGAGGTGGAAGATCATGCTTCTGCTGAAGTGGCTGCAACTATGGCATCACCTGCTCCCGCTGCCCCTGCCTCCGTTCAAAGTCCGAATCCTGCTCCTGCTCCTGCTCCCGTACCTGTGAATCTGAGCAAAATCGATCTGCTCAAACGAAAAGTAACACTCACTCTTGAGAAAAAGAAAATCGAGCCGATCAAGGCACGTGTGGCCGTTGTTTTTGATGCGTCAGGCTCTATGTATAAACTGTATCGCAATGGCACCGTGCAGGAAGCATTTGAACGTATACTGGCGATTGCTGCAGCATTTGATGATAACGGCGAGCTGGATGTATGGTTTTTCGCCAAAGATTATTTACGTGCACCGAGCGTTACAGCCAGGGATTTTGAAAATTACATTGCCCGCACATACACTTTGGGCAGTAAAGGTGGCACAAACAATGAGCCTCCAGTGATGGAGGATGTCATTCGCAAGTACACTGTGGAAGAGCCTAATGTGAGCATACCAACGTACATCATCTTTTTCAGCGACGGCGGGGTTAGTCAGAAAGGGAAAATCACACAGCTTATTACCGAAAGCTCCACAAAAAATCTGTTCTGGCAGTTTGTCGGTCTGGGACAGGCCAATTACGGGGTGCTGCAAAATCTCGACGAAATGCCCGGGCGCTACATCGATAATGCTAATTTCTTCGCGCTGGACGATATTTCTAGAATTGGCGACGAGGAGTTATATGACCGGCTTCTTAACGAGTTTCCAGCATGGATCAAGGAAGCCCGTGCTAAAGGGATATTGGCATAAATTGTATGAAACCGTGAAGCTATAAATTGGAGGCCGGATTTAAGCAGGGCGAGGAAAATCCTACCAGCAGCAGCCAACTGAAGCCCGGCGACAAAGCGTTGCAGAACTTACAAAAACGGATTTGGGGGATGATATCCTAAAAAAACAGTGCATCACTTCGTCGTTGATATGCCAAAAAACCCGGATTCATTTTCGAATCCGGGTTTTTAACATGTAGCTTGTCTAATTTCAATTATATATGCCAGCGATGCTGGAAACCCTTGTGCATCAAGGCTTCCGAGCATCAAACAGTATGAATGAAGTCCAATTTACTCCCACTCAATGGTTGCTGGCGGTTTGGAGGTGATGTCGTACACGACGCGGTTCACGTTATCCACTTCGTTTACAATGCGTACCGAGATTTTCTCCAACACATCCCAAGGGATACGCGCCCAGTCGGCGGTCATGCCGTCGATGGAGGTTACAGCACGGATGCCTACGGTGTAAGAATACGTACGGGCATCACCCATAACGCCGACACTCTTCATGTTCGGCAGTGCCGTGAAATACTGCCAAATTTCGCGGTCAAGTCCTGCTTTGGCAATCTCTTCGCGCAGGATGTAGTCCGAATCCCGGACGATAGTGAGCTTCTCCTCTGTTACTTCGCCGAGCACGCGAATTGCGAGGCCCGGCCCAGGGAATGGCTGACGCCATACGATTTCCGCCGGAAGACCGCATTCTTCGCCAACCTTGCGGACTTCGTCCTTGAACAAGGCATTTAGCGGCTCGATGAGCTTGAACTTCATATCCTCAGGCAGCCCGCCAACATTGTGGTGGGATTTGATGGTTTGAGCCGTTGCTGTGCCGCTTTCGACAATATCTGTGTACAGCGTTCCCTGAGCAAGGAAATCAAAGTCGTCAAATTTCGCAGACTCTTCCTCAAAGACATAGATGAACTCGTTGCCAATAATCTTCCGCTTTTGCTCCGGATCGTCCACGCCTGCCAGCTTCGACAAAAAGCGCTCACGTGCATCAATTTTGACAACCTTCATGTCGAATTTGCCGACAAACGTATTCATTACGCTTTCCGCTTCGCCTTTGCGGAGCAGACCGTGGTCAATGAACATACATGTCAATTGATCCCCGATCGCTTTGTGGATCAGCATGGCCACTACCGAGGAGTCCACGCCGCCGCTCAATGCGCACAGAACCTTTTTATCCCCGACACGCTCGCGGATTTCCTGGATCTGATTCTCAATAAACGACTCCATCGTCCATTTGCCCTCGCATCCGCACACTTCATACAGGAAATTGCTGATCATTTCATTGCCGTTCACAGAGTGGCGCACTTCCGGATGGAACTGTACCGCATACAGCTTCCGTTCCTCATTGCTCATCGCGGCAATTGGTGCGCTTTCCGTACCTGCGTCCAGCTTGAAGCCTGCAGGCATCTCGGTCACATGGTCGCCATGGCTCATCCATACGGTCTGCAAGGAATCAAGCCCTTTCGCCAATGCGGCATCCTTGTTGAATTGCACATCTGCCTTGCCGTATTCACGCTTGTCCGCCCGCTCCACTTTGCCGTCAAGCTGCTGTGCCATCAGCTGCATACCGTAGCAGATACCGAAAATCGGAATATTCAGGTCATAAATCGCCTTGTCTACATGCGGAGCATTCTCAGCGTACACGCTGGAAGGCCCGCCGGAGAAAACGATCCCTTTTGGCGCAAGCTCACGGAGCTTGTCTACCGGAGTATTGTAAGGGAGCAGCTCGCTGTACACACCGAGATCCCGAATTCTTCTTGCAATCAGCTGATTGTATTGTCCCCCGAAATCGAGAACAACAACTATTTCATTAGGCTTGTTCATTACCGTGCCTCCCTCAATTGTTGGATTCATTATACGCAACGACAATTCGGGACGTCAAGGAAGGCAGAAGCGGTTCTTGCACTGCTGTAACTCTGTATTCCGTATGAGTAAAGTACAGCTGATTAAACGGACGATCTGCCCACTCCAACAGGTCACGCAGCGGAATCTGAATAGTCCCGGCACGGAAGGCGATATTGAGGGCTCCAGATACACACTGGTTCGCGTTGCTGCAGCTTGTCATTTTCCCCGTATCAGCATATACACGCATCGTTCTGCCGTTCCATGCGGCTGACGCTGTTCTGGTGTCAGAATCCCAGGTCACTTTTCCACCCAGACGCTCGACTGCCGTCCGCAGCGGAACGATGATCTCTCCCCTGTCCAACTCGTATTCCCCGACAGCAAGTATGGATTCTGTATTGCCTATTTCAAGAACGAGCGGTTTTCTATCAGGAAAAAGCGCCGTTTTATTGGGCAGAATATGCTTGGCAATCCAACTCGCATCCGGCGTTGGCCTCGAACTGGCCATTTTTTTCACCGGAGACTTCCAATTGGTTTGATCAGGTCCAAGGATGCCGAAGGAATAGCCTGCTGCACGATATTTTTTTATAATGCCCGGAAGGGCCTTGACGGTCTCCCCCCGCGCACCTCCATCGTGCAGAAGCACAATCTTGTCCCCTGGATGCGCAATTGCTTGTACTGCCCCCGCCTCAATCTGAGCTGCCGGCACGTCGGCGTGCTTCGAATCGCCACCATCCACATTCCAGTCCACCACATTATATCCTGCCTGCTGCAGCAGGTCGAAATAAGCGTTGTCGAAATGCCCATAGGTCCCCCCAGGAGCTCTGACCAGCTGCGGACGATAACCTGCGGCCTCATAAATAATATCCTCCGTCTGTTTGACCTGCTTCCAAAAGGTTTTAAAATCCCCGTACAATTCCTTATAATTATGATTGTATGTATGATTTCCAAGGGCGTGGCCTTCCGCCACAATACGCCGGATCAGCTCCGGGGAACGCTCCGCCTGCTGCCCCAATACAAAAAAGGTTGCCCGTACCTGGTTGCTTTTGAGAATATCCAGCACCTTTCCTGTATATTTTCCTGGACCGTCATCAAATGTTAAATATACCGTCGGCGTATTTTGTTTTAATTGAACAGACCGTGCCGATGCTGTGAACGGAAGCACAGCTGTCAGCAGAAAAATTACGAGCATGCACACAGTCAGCTTCATTTTCATCTCCATATTCTCCTCCTACATTTCATAGCCCGGTGTATTTTGATAAAATCAAGGATATCCGCCGTCAGCGAATAGTTGCCACGATTCAGCCGACATGGGAACACTTTTCTAGGAATATAGTAAAGTATATGAAGCAAAGAATAGAAATAGACTAGAATTATATAATTTTATTTTTGCAAATGAAGGCGGGAGTGAAAACTATGGATGTGCTCGAATGGATCGGGCATTTATTTGAATACTACGGGTATGGCGTGCTGTTCATCGGACTGCTGCTGGAGTTTATCGCCCTTCCTTTTCCCGGCGAGACGACCATGGCGTACTCCGGTTATCTCTCCTATACGGGCGCGCTTAACTTTTATCTACTAATTGTTCTAGCATTTTTGGGCACGACCATCGGAATGACCCTCACCTATTGGATTGGCCGCAAGGCCGGGCTGCCTTTCATTCTCCGTTTTGGCAAATGGGTATTTCTAAAACCGGACAAGCTCGAGAATACCCAGGTGTGGTTTCAAAAATACGGCAACTGGCTAATCTTTATCGGATACTTTATCCCGGGCGTGCGGCATTTCACAGGCTATTTCGCAGGCATTATCGCGCTGCCCTTTCGCAAATTCGCAGCCTACGCCTACAGCGGCGCATTAGTCTGGGTCATTCTGTTCATCAGTATCGGCAAGATGTTCGGTCCGCAATGGGATGCTGTCTTCCATCTGGCCGAAATGTACGCCGTGCGGATTATCGCAATTGCGGGTGCAGCGGTCGTGCTCATTGTTTTGTTCAGATACAGGAAACCTATATTCCGCCGCTTATCGCCTGTTAGGGTAAAAGGGAAGGAAAGTGGAAACACGGACTAAACAAAACACCCGTATTTACAGCGATCCGCTGCAAATACGGGTGTGAACCATACAAGCTTTATTTATTTTCCAGTTGGCGTATATACTCAAGCGCCTCTTCGATATGCCCCTTGACCCTCACCTTGCGCCATTCGCGCACCAGAATTCCGTTCTCGTCAATGAGGAACGTGGAGCGTACGATGCCCATGAACTGTCTGCCGTACATTTGTTTTTGCTGCCATACCCCATAGGCTCCGGAAACCTGGTGATCTTCATCCGCCAGCAGCTCAAACGGCAAGCCGTACTTGGCAATGAACTTCTCATGCTGCTTGAGCGGGTCGGCACTTATGCCCAGAATGACGGTATTCAGCCCCGCAAACTCCCCGTGATGATCACGGAAATCGCAGGCCTGCGAAGTACAGGCCGCCGTCAGGTCTTTGGGATAAAAATAGAGCAGCACCCGCTTGCCGCGGTAAGCGGATAGCTTCACATTTTTGCCGCTGCTGCCAGGAAGCTCGAAGTCGGGGGCCGCATGGCCGATCTCTGTCGTCATCTTTTTCACATCCGTTGTTATAAATTTAGTGATTTCCCTTTAAGAGCCTGCTCCGCGATAACGTCTCACCCCGTATTTCCAGGCTGTCAAACCGATGGCCAGAAATACGGCTCCCATCACAGGGGTCAGAAGCGCCATCTGCCTCATTTCCTCCCTGCCCAGGAATAGCGATGCCGGATAGATCCCGACAAAGGCAAACGGAACGATCCATGTCAACAGCACCTGCAGCGCACGATTGTAGATCGTGATCGGATAACGTCCATAGCTCTGAATGTTGAACATCAGCGGTAAAATTCCCGTAGGCGCATCCGAGTAGAACGAAAGGGAAGTCAATGTCGTATAAATACCGGTATAAATAGCAACCGCGCTGAGGGTGAGCACAATTAACGCAGGGATGAACCACCATTCCCAAACGATATCGAGCTGCGCGCCGCTGATCCCCATAATGATGAGGCCGATCACCGAGCCGACCAGCGCGGGCGGGTCTACATTTTCCAGGAAAATCTGAAACAGATTATGCGCCGGCCGGGTCATGATCCGGTCCATCTCGCCTTTTACGATATAACGTTCGCTAAACCCCCACAGGTTGATAAAGCAGCTGAAAATGCCATAAGGCACCATAAAATAGCCATACACGAAGATAATCTCGCTGCGGCTCCAGCCGCCCAGGCTGTCTGTATGCATGAACAGCACAAGAATAAAAATCAGATTGACCGCCTGGAACAGCAGATCAGACACGACCTCCACCCAAAAATCGGCGCGGTAGGTCATACGTGTCTTCATATAATTTTTCAGATATTCGCCCATCAGGCCCAAATAATATCTCATCCGCTCAACCTCCCTGAATGAACAAGCGCCGCCGCGCCATCCGCCAGATCAGCACCATCGGCACAAGCAGTACAGCAAACCACACAACCTGTATGCCGAGCACATGCCAGATGCCCACACCCTGAATGCGGCCCGTAAAGACCGAGCCCGGCAGATAGGTGATCGCCTGAAAAGGCAGCCACTGCGAAAGCGCGGCCAGCCAGCCCGGAAAAAAGCTGATCGGCAGAATGAGACCGGAAAACAGATCGACCACGACCCGCTTCATGCGCATCATGCCTTCGTTGTTTTCCACGAAAAAGGCGGCCAGCCCTGTAATGACATTGATCTGGGAGTTGATCAGAAAGCTGAAAAACAGCATGACCAGAAAACCAACCCACGCTGCAGGATCAGACGGCAGCCGGATCGGAAACAGCAGCATCGCAATCGCCATGCCTGGAATCATGAAAAGCAGAAAGCGGAACATGCCCTCGCCGAGCCCCTGCATCATTTTCACCAGCACATAGTTATAAGGCCTGATGATCTGAATAGCGATATTTCCGTCCCGGATGTCTGTCGAAATTTCCCTGTCCAGGTTGTTGAAGTAAAAGGCCCGCGCCATCCAGGATACCGCCACATAGGTCGTCATCTGCATGCTGGTAAAGCCGCCGATGCTGTCCCCTTCCCCGTATATCGCCATGTACGTGAAGTAATATACGCCGATATTCAGCGTATAGATCAAAATACCTGAGTAATAGTTCACCCGATAAGCCAGCATCGTCAAAAACCGGATACGGATAAAATCACCGTAAGCGCTAAGCATGGACGCCTGCCCCCTCAAGCACCTTTTCCCCATCCTTGCGCTCGGCTGAACCGGACTGATAAATGCTGCGGACGATATCATCGGTATTCGTTTCAATGATCTTGATATCGGTAATATCCGTACGCCCGACCACACTCGCCAGCACGTCGGATACGTTCAGTTCAAGCGGAATCCACACCTTGGCCTCAAGGTCGTTTTCGGCCGACCATTGCACCGGCATGCCGGCTGTCCACTGCTCCAGCAGCGTTTTGGCCGTAGGCTTTCCGAGCTGAAAATGAACCTCCCGCCCGGTGCCCCATCTGGCTTTCAGCTCATCCAGTCCGCCATCATAAATAATCCGCCCGTCATCCAGCATAATGACACGCGAGCATAACGCTTCGATGTCCTGCAGATCGTGAGTCGTCAGCAAAATCGTCGTGCCATGCTCACGGTTCATATCCTTCAGAAACTCCCGGATTTCGGATTTCACGACGATGTCGAGGCCGATGGTCGGCTCATCCAGAAACACGATCGCCGGGTTATGCAGCAATGCGGCCACCAGCTCACAGCGCATCCGTTGGCCGAGGCTCAGCTTGCGTACAGGACGGTTCAGCAGCTCCTGCAGCTGCAGACGCTCCACCAGTTCGTTCAGCCGCCGTTTGAAATCAGCTTCCGGCACCTGATACACCTTGCGCAGCAACTGGAACGATTCAATGACGCCGATATCCCACCAAAGCTGGCTGCGCTGCCCGAAGACCACCCCGATGTTGCGGACGAATTTCTCGCGCTCCTCATAAGGCACATAACCGCCCACCTTCAAGCGCCCGGAGGTCGGGACCAATATTCCTGTCAGCATCTTGATGGTTGTCGATTTTCCGGCCCCATTCTCACCGATGTAACCGCAAATTTCGCCCTGCGGAATCTGAAAGGAAATATCTTTGACAGCCGCTACCTCCCGGTACTCACGCTTAAATAAATCTAGAAAGGCACCCTTCAGGCCTTCACGGTTTTTCTGGACTTGAAACGTTTTACGCAAATCTTCTACATCTATCGCTAGCATAAATTTACCTCGCTGTAAAATTGATTGTGGCCCAAAAAGAAATTATAATGTAATGAATTGAAAAGCGAAAGGGAGAAGCTCATTATGACCAGGAAGACCAAAAGGACGATCTGGACCTTCGTAGCCATAGTTTTGGCGTCGGTTATCGGCTTTTCGGCCTATTATTTTACTTCTATTTATAATCAACTGGGTCAGCTGCAAAAGACAGGGGAAGCTTCCCCATTCCGCAATATTGAGAATGTAGACAAGACGGTAACTCCCGCCCCGCCCAAATGGGAAGGCACCGAGCCGGTGAACATTTTGCTGATGGGTGTCGATGCGCGCGGAACAAGTAAAGGTGAAGTTCCACGTTCCGACAGTATGATGGTGGTCTCGCTGGACCCGGAGCAGAAGAAAATCCGCCTCTTTTCCCTTCTCCGTGACACCTATACGGAGATTCCCGGTTACGGTACCAACCGTATCAACACAGCCATCACCCATGGCCCGAATACAGCGATGCAAGCGGCAGGCGACCTGCTGGGCATTCCGGTGCAATATTATGTTTATACCGATTTTCAAGGTTTTATCAAGCTGGTGGATGCCATCGGCGGTGTGGATTTTGAAGTGGAAAAGGATATGCTCTATACGAGCAAGGCGGATAATCACGAATACGATATCGATCTGAAGCAGGGAATGCAGCATCTGGACGGGGCAACAGCCCTGCAGTATGTCCGTTTCCGGCATGACGCCCTCTCAGACTATTCCCGTACCAGCCGTCAGCGTGCATTCCTGGAAGCCGTTGCTGACAAAATGCAGACCACAACCACGATAGCCAGGCTGCCGAGCATTATGGAGCAGGTTAATCCGTATATTGACACCAACCTGAACGTTACCGATATGCTGAAGCTCGCTGGTGTTGGATATCAGAGCAGCTTTGCGGGCAGTGAACAAGTGCCTCCAATGAACCTGCTTGCTGAAGAGAGAATCGGCGGCGCCGCCGTACTGACAGTCAAGAATTCCGATGAATTGAAGGCGTATGTACAGGAGCTCATGAACACCATTCCTTCGTCAGCTGAGGCGGAAAACGGGCAAGACGACACGTCAGGTGGCTCCTCCACAGCAGACACAGACGCGAACCCTTCCTCTTCGGAAGACAGCAGCCGTACAAGCGGAAGAGAGCTTTAATTGAAGGCGCAGGGCAGCCCACCGGCTGCCTTTTTTGCATTAGCAATCTGACGGAATTCCGAGCTTCATCTTTCCGGGTTCCGGCATATCGGATATATCACGTTATGGGGAAGGATAGTCTGGTATAATAAACAGGTATGCTGTTTAAATGTCTCTTTTATTATGTCAAGAAAGGAATTTACATATGATGAACCGAAAAAAATCTGAAACGTTGTACCAGGAAGCTCTTGAGCATATCGTCGGAGGCGTGAACAGCCCTTCCCGCTCCTTCAAGGCGGTCGGCGGCGGAGCCCCCGTATTCATGGAGAAGGCGCAGGGCGCCCACTTCTGGGACGTGGACGGCAACAAGTATATCGACTATCTGGCTGCCTATGGCCCCATCATTACCGGCCATGCCCATCCCCATATTATCCAGGCCATTGCCGAAGCCGCTGCCAATGGGGTACTGTACGGGACGCCGACCACGCTGGAAATCAAGCTGGCCCGCATGCTGAAGGAAGCCATTCCTTCCATGGACAAGGTCCGCTTCGTCAACTCCGGCACTGAGGCGGTCATGACCACGATCCGCGTGGCGCGTGCCTATACGAAACGCAACAAAATCATTAAGTTTGCGGGCTGTTACCACGGCCATTCTGATCTCGTGCTCGTGGCCGCAGGCTCGGGACCTTCCACGCTGGGCATTCCGGACAGCGCCGGCATTCCCGTCAGCATCGCCAAAGAGGTGATTACCGTTCCGTTCAATGATCTGGACAGTCTGCGTCAAGCGCTGGAGCATTGGGGCGAGGACATCGCAGCAGTAATGGTGGAACCGATCGTGGGCAATTTCGGCATGGTGATGCCGCAACCCGGCTTCCTGGAAGGGCTGTGCAGCATGGCCCGCTCCAACGGCTCACTCGTCATTTACGATGAGGTTATCACCGCCTTCCGCTTCCATTACGGCTCCACCCAAACCTATGCGGGCCTGGACAACCTGGACGCTATTCAGCCAGATTTGACGGCACTGGGCAAAATCATCGGCGGTGGACTGCCGATTGGCGCCTACGGTGGCAGCAAGCAAGTGATGGAGCAGGTAGCACCGCTCGGCCCGGCCTACCAGGCAGGCACGATGGCAGGCAATCCGGCCTCAATCTCGGCAGGCATCGCATGTCTGGAGGTGCTGCAGGGTGAAGGAGTATACGAGGAGATGGAACGGCTAGCCGTGAAGCTTACAGACGGGCTGCAGGCTTCTGCGGAGCGCCATGGGGTGCCGATGACCATCAACCGGATTCGCGGAGCGTTCTCGACCCACTTCTGCGATCACCCGGTGACGAACTATGAGGAAGCACAGGATACGGACAGTGAGGCATTCGCCGCCTTCTTCCGCCATATGCTGGACCGCGGCATCAATCTGGCCCCTTCCAAGTATGAGGCATGGTTCCTGACGACCGCCCATACGGACGGCGACATTGACGCCACACTGGAAGCGGCCGACGAGTCGCTCCGCCTTGTGGCGCAGTGGATAAAATGATCGGATCATTATATACTGGAAAAAATTATGTACGGCGATGATGAAGAGAAGTAAGTGCGGGAAGGATCTGCAGAGAGCCGGCACAAGGTGCGAGCCGGTGTTCCGCCTGCATTGAAATTGGGCTTCGGAGCTCCAAGCTGAACAGCTGCTGCCGGCAGCGGTAGGCGAGGCGGGATCATCCACCCGTTAACAAGGGACACGGTATCGGCGAATCCGGAAGGCTTCTCCCGTACCCGCGAGAGGACTGCTCCGACAGTCAAGCAAGGTGGCACCACGAAGCGAAGGCTTCGTCCTTGAAGTCGTGTTATTTTCACATGAAAATGACACGCTCAGGGACGGAGTCTTTTTGGCATTGGATGCACGCCGGGAACAGAGGCAAATGACTTGAAAGGAGGTGGTGGCCATGGAGGATGGCTGGTGGTGGAAATTGTTCAAAAATATCCATTCAGGGAGGAATTACAATGACAAGCGATATTATTCTGACCGGGGACCGGACGACCGGCAAGCTGCACCTTGGCCACTATGTGGGAAGCCTGCGCAGCCGCGTCGAGCTCCAGCATGTGTACCCTACTTTCATTCTGCTCGCCGATGTGCAGGCGCTGACTACGCATTTTGAACATCCCGGGCTGATTGCGGACAGTGTGAGACAGGTCGCACTCGATTATTTGGCTGTCGGGATTGATCCCGAACGTGCCACCCTGTTCATCCAGTCCATGATTCCGGAAATTGCGGAGCTGACCCAATATTTCTCCATGTTCGTTACCGTCAATTCGTTACGTCACAATCCAACGGTGAAGAGTGAAGCCAAGGAACGCGGCTATAATGACATGTATTACGGGTTTCTGGGCTATCCGGTGAGCCAGGCGGCAGACATCGCCTTCTGTAAGGCAACCCTTGTTCCGGCCGGGGAAGATCAGATTCCGCATATCGAGCAGGCTCGTAAAATAGTACGCCGCTTCAACGAGCTTTACCGCTCTGTGTTCAAGGAGCCTCGCATTCTGATTGGCGGCAGACTTACCGGCCTGGACGGAGGAAGCAAGATGAGCAAAAGCCTGGGCAACGCCCTGTACCTTGACTCTTCCCATGAAGAGGTTGAGCTGAAGCTGGCCAAGGCCAAGACAGACCCGGCGCGCGTTCGCAGGCATGATCCGGGCCACCCGGATATCTGCCCGGTATACGAATATCACCGGCACTTCAGACCGGAGCAATGCGCAGACATCCATGAGCTATGCTCCAAAGGCGCGATCGGCTGCACGGACTGCAAGCAGCTTGCCACCCAAGCGGTAAATGAGCTGCTGGAGCCCATCCGGGAACGGCGCAGCGGCCTTGCCGGCAGGATGAATCATATCGATGAAATTCTGGTGGAAGGTACACGCAAAGCGCGTGCCGTTGCCCGCGAGACGATGCTCGAGGTGCGGGAGGCGATGGGAATCAACTATTTCGGGGATTGAAGCAACCTGATTTGTTTAATGAAAAAATTCAAGGTCTGCCCCAAAGGTTATACAGTGCCTTGGGCAGACCTTTTCCTATTCAGGACAATGAGCGACATTTACAAAAAGGACAGGGAAGCCCTTATTGTTATGAAATAAGGCTTATTTCACCCACACCCGGACTGAGTTGCAGTTATATGCGGAAATATCTGCTGTTCGTTAACTGTTTTAGGCGAATAAGATCTTTCCTGTCCGCAAACTTAATTTTATTAGCGAAATTTCGCAAATAACGTCCCTACAGTCCGTAACATCTATGGTTGTTGGGCTAACTTCCTTTAGCCTCGTTTACTGTACATATTTTGATCACGGGTTTGAATCAGCACTTTGCCGAAACGCCCTCCCTGCTGGAAAACCACCTTGTTGTCAGGATAAGTCTGGTGCAAATAGTCTGTAACGATGCTCAGGGCACGCTGATCATCGGGCTGCTGCTGTACACGGAGCATGGCCATCACTTCATGAACAGCCTCTTCAATGGACTTTTCAACGGTTTTCATTTCACGGGTAACGAGCGAGGTATAGGAATACCCTTTCAGGTACAGGAGCTGCAGCAAATAATACATCTCTGAATTCCCGTGCTCTCTTCTCCGGCCCGTAATGAGTGGTATGATTTCATCCAGCAGTCCATGCTCAGTGCCGCCTGCTGACAGGCTGATATAACAGAAGCGGCTGGCACAGCTGATAAGGTTCTCTACACTTTGCCAATCCCTGACCGCCGGGGACATCGAGGCAAACACGATATCAAATGCATTCCTCCAGCCCGCAGCTTCAAGATCAATCGCTTCAAAGGTCTCCCGCACCAATTTTACACTTCCGGATTCCAGCCTGCCCGCATTTTCCAGCAGCAAATCAGACAGGGGAACGTTCGGCTCCACTGCTGTGACCTTCGCTCCACGTTCGGCAAAAGGAATCGCGAAGCCGCCCGACGCTGCGCCTACATCCAGCACGGAAGCCCCCGCAACATTCACGCCTTGATTCTCCAGCCAGCCGATAATCCTCTCCGTTCTCCGGACCCCCTCCTCGCTGAACACCTGCTTGTTAAATTCCTTGGCCTTGTGATCAAAGCTATGCGCAGGATCAAGGCCCGCCTGTTGCATCCGATTAGCAAATGTGTGTGGATCGTTCTTCCAGGCTTCCTCCCAAAATCGCGGGTCTAGCGTATCCATCGTCATCAAAGTCATCCTTTCTGTATTTGAGTTTGTATTCATCGAAATCCAGTTAAGCTCATCCTTTTAGTAAAACAATCTCTAGTAAAGGTTATAACAGACTCTTTATATCCACAATAGAGCCAATGAAAACGGCGGATGACTATTCCGCCTTCATTCGTTTCGCCACATCAGCGATTTTCTTGTTGCCCAGAAACTGCTCCAACTGCTGCTCGGCTTCGACCACCACCTGCTGAACGAGACATTCGCTGCCGTGATCCAGGCTGCATTCAAACATGGAGGCTGTTCCTTCGATCGCATGAATCACGTCCAAAAAAGAAATATCTTCATAGCTGCGCCGCAGCCGATACCCGCCATTTGCACCTGAAACGGATTGAATCAGCCCAGCTTTGACCAGCTTGGTCAGCATTTTGGACAAATAGGTTTGGGAAACGCCCATCTTCTCGGCCAAAACCGCTACCCCCACAGGCTTATCCGGTGCGGCAGCCACCAGATAGAGCATCGCATGCAGCGCATAGTCGGTTGCTTGTGAATATTTCATGGAGTCACACCTTTATTCAAGACTTAACGAGTCTATAATAACGCTATTCATTCACATTATCAAGTATCTAATTTGAAAAGTAAATTTTCACAGCTTCTTATAATACTGAATCAAGAACCGTTGAAGCTCCTGTGCAGCAAACGATAAATAACGATTTTCGCATGAAGCTATAGTGAACGTGCGCTGCGCCCCCGGAATTTGCAGCAAAGCTACCGCTGTCGGTGATTCATCGCTTTTGCAGGCCGGGACCAGTGCGACGCCCAGCCCCGCCTGCACCAGGCTGCCAAGCGCGGACGGCTCTTCCACCTCACATACAATTTCCGGGCGTATTCCCGCCTGACGGCGCAGTTCCTCATTCATCTCCCTGAACGGATGGCCTTCCTTGTATTCGATGAAAGGTTCCTGACCCGTTTCCTGCAGCGTAATGCTGTCTCTCCCTTCCAGCCGGTGTCCCGGGGGAACGGCCAGATAGATATCGGCATGCATAACCGGTATTTCTCTAATTCCCGGTTGATTAAGTGCCGCAGCCGTAAAGCAGAGATCTGCCTCGCCCTTATTCAAGAGATTCACCATATCTCCTGTGGCCGAAGGAGCGATTTGTAAAATGCGAAAATTGACCTCCGGACGCCGCTCGCGAAACCGCCTGATCGGACCGGTCAAACGGGCCAGCGCATTGGTCGCGACGGATATTTTTCCACGAGCTGTCCCCGCCAGATCGGATAACTCTCTTTTACCTTCCTCAAGCGCATGGAGCGCCTCATCTACCTTCGAGAGAAAAGCCCTGCCATACTCGTTTAATTGAATTTGGCGGTTGCGGCGATCGAACAGTGGTATGCCCAATTCATCCTCCAGCCTGGCTACCTTTTGAAAATACCTTAACTGTAGCAGTTCCATTTGGCAGACCTCCAATTAATATACCTAAGGATATGAATATATATTAAGATATATTTTTAATTATGTAATTCCAATTGTAATATAAGTGGCAGCAGAGCGAAAGATTCAATATGCCGCAGTTCGAAAAAAGATGGCTGGATGGAGGACAACTCAATGAATACCATGGAAACTGATCTACAGACAGGCATCAGATTAATGCGCGTTCTGGCCTTTACGATGGTCATTTCGGTCATGAACGCGACCATGTTCAATATCGTACTTCCGCAGATGAGAGAAGAATTGGGAATCTCGGTAACACAGGTAAGCTGGGTATTCTCCTTTTATACGCTTTTTTATGCCATTGGGGTAGCCATCTTCGGCAAGCTGGCCGATAAATACCGCCTTAAGTCGCTGCTCACCTTCGGTCTGGCGGTTCTGGCTATCGGGTCACTGACCGGCTTGTCAGCGCAGACCTTCTGGATGGTCATTGCCGGACGCATTCTGCAGGCAGCTGGCGCTTCCATTATACCGGTGATGGCCATGCTGATCCCTATCCGTTACTTCCCGCCCGAAAACCGGGGAAGGGCGCTCGGAATATCCGCCACGGGACTTGCACTGGGCAACGCGATAGGGCCGGTTGTTTCCGCGCTAGTGGTAGGCACCCTCCATTGGCGCTGGCTCTTCGCTATACCGCTGCTGATGATATTCATGCTGCCGTTTTACCGCAAGTATTTGACGGATGAGCAGCCCAAGGGCGGAGTCGGCATGGGCCTCCTGTCCATGATCAACTTTCTATCCGGCACCATCTCTACGCTGATTTACAGTAAGATTCTCGATCAGGGCGCCGAACAGCAATGGAATCCGTTTTATTCTGCTCAAGGTAACTTCATGTACAGCAATATTTATCTCGCATTGTTTGTCTTGTACATCGCGCTTCTTGTTATCTACCAGTTGTATTTAAGAAGACACCTGATTACACCAGCCGCGTTAAAAGGAGAATGTCAATCTTAGGATCATATCAGAAGGCTGTTAATGGCATCATTGAAATCCTTATGAAGTGGGCTTTGATAGGGGTAAAACAAAAGTGTATTTATTGGCAGACGTTTTCAATCAGAAGAATTTATGCAGGCATTGAAGCGATCCGGATGTCCCGCTCAAGTTGATGCATTGGTGCCCTTAAGGAGAAGATTTATATTTTAAAAAAATCAAACTTTAACACAACTTTTTACCATTCAATGTGTCTATATAGTGAATGCTTTTTTTTGCATCAGATAGCAGGATAACACCCGCTCCCATCTGTTACAATGGCATTGAAATTTGAGTGGCTCTTTACTCTGCCATAGTAAAGCGAGCAACTTAGAATATAGATTACAATAATTATGCTTTATAAAGTGGGGAATACCAGGGCAGCTCATCTTGATAGGAGGTGCTCTTTTTGTAATACATTTGAAATCTGTATTACCTATGATTAGAGTTTCGATTTTATAAAAGCGTGCTGATACTTAATTCTAGTCTTATTGGGAGGGTAACAAGATGTCTAAAAAACAATTGAAAAAACCTTTAATTATAGCGGGTTCGGTACTTTTGTTAATGAGCAGTGCAGGAACATCTTTCGCCGCTTACAGTCATGAATTGTACTCTACAATTTGGACCCAGGGAAGATCAAGTGCCACGTATACTGTCCAATCCACTTTTGATACTACTACCAAAACACAAATTCAAACTGCAATGAGTCAATGGAATACTGCATTACCGTCAGGTAGTTTTTTATACAAGTCTTCCGCAGAGACTAGTTCTAGCAGCCCGAGTCAAGACGGCATCAATACCATTACCAAAAATGCATACGGAGCCAACTCTTTTACCGGTGAACATTTACCCTATGTTAACTCTTCCAATAGAGTTATTGAATCAGACATAAGGATCAACACTAGTCAGAACTGGTCTACTTCCCCCAAACCGGGTTATTATGATATTCAAAGTACGATGACTCATGAATTGGGCCACGCCCTTCGTGTAGGGCATTCACCGGTATATGATGATACCATGTACGGAGTGGGATCAATGAATACCGATTACAAAAGAACGCTCACTACTGCCGATAGAGAGGCAGCTCAATATTCCGTATCGAGATGGAAAAGCAATTTATTGAAAGCAAGTGATGGTGAAAACTCCGTTTCAGATGACACTTATAAAGTTGTTATTCATTCTGATGCCGAGGTTGTCCAATATGAGAAGAATCAGCTTGTAAATGAAGCAGATGTTATTGTATCTGGAACCGTCATTTCTCAAGAAGTCCAAAAAGATTTTGAAGGATTTCCTGTCACTGATACTACGATTAGGGTCCATACTGTTTATAAGGGGGAACCTGGTGAGACGGTGGAAATACGGGTGAATGGCGGGGAAACTGATGATATGGTGTACACTCTCGATGAAGCAGCAGCCCCTACATTAAATATTGGAGAAGAAGTCATTGTATTCCTTAGTGCTAATAAAGGATTAAGACCGGATAAAGACGACTTCGGCTATTACTTGGTAGGACAAGCCCAAGGGAAGTTTAATATTAGTGCCCAACCCCAAGGCTTGGTCGAAAATAGTACAGATACCCACAGTTTTGATTTTAACAATATTCAAAATGAAATTGATCAGATCGAAAAATATAACAAGGAAAATAATATTCCAAGAAAATTCCTTCCAGAAGGCGAGGAAAGTAATATTTAACTTAAAATATTTGAAAAGCAGCCCCTCGCGGGTTGCTTTTCTATTGTGCAACATTTCCGGTTTTGAGTACGTTATTTTAGGTAACCAGTATCAAGGAGGGGATTGTCATAAAAGTAAAGTCGTTGTATTTTGTTCTATGTGTTTTAGTGGTTTTTCTAACATCGGCCTGCGCTAATGGCGTTACAAGCTCAGGTTCTCAGAATGAACTCAGTGAACCTTATCGTTTAGCGTTGGATGAATTAATATCAACAGATACAGCTCTCAATGAAAACATTGAGTACATTTCACTGGATTTCGATAAAGAACTTCCGTTAGAGGATTCTGATAAGCAAAGTATTGAGAGGTACCTTCATAATAAATTTAACGTTAAGATTTATAATCTCACATATGAACAATTGGTTAAAGAAGAATTGTATGACCAGGGAGGGACCACACTGAAAGGGATTCTACTGAAAATTGAAAAGCAAGAGCAGTCGGATAACAAGAATAGTATCACTATAGAGGTCACTAAATATCGTTCAAATCAGGGTGCGCTCTCTGCAAAAGTAACTTTAACCTATCAGGATGGTCAATGGAAAATCGTTAATAAGATTCCTACAAGTGAAAGTTAAAGGTGCATATTGTTCTGTTATTACAAACAAAAGAGAGCCTCAGGCCAATGGACCTTATGGGGCTCCCCTTATGCTTTTGCAGCTATATCGTTTCACTTATCCGCCGGATAAGCCATCACGCTCATCAAGGCCAGCTCTGGCTGGGTCGTGTCGAGCCGGCTGTACTGGACGAACACCGGCACATCGCTCTCAACCGTGATCGCGTAAGGCACCCCCTCTGGAATCCGTTCTCCGGCCTTTTCCAGAGAAGCAGTGCGAATATGGCGGGTCCGTCTTCCCTCAACGATCTCCCCAATCCCTTCCAACGGCTCTCGGTCCTCGAAATAAATATGAATCCGCAGTTGTGCCGCCGCCTCTCCGCAGTTCAGAACACAGATGCTCTCATGACTAACCAGCCCCCCGCTGCTGTCCGGCGGAATGTAACCGTCAGGAATGACCCAGAAGCAGCTTCCCTTGTTCTGCCTGTTCAACTCTCCAGCATTCATGCTCTATCCTCCCTTGCCTCGCCGAAAACTTTTGCCTCACCAAAATACCCAGCCGTCATCCAAAAGGATTTTCTTTCGTGCGCAGCAGCTCGGCCAGAAATGCCAGCGTGAGCCCCTGGCCCCAGCCTTGAATCCGCTTGTAAGGAACGTTCCGGTAGCCGTCGATATCGTTCATGACGGCCGTGCCTGCCGATACGCCTGTAACTGTACCGTCCTCCTTGATGGTGGACAGAATGCCATCAATGGCCTTCTGCGCATATTTGTTGTAGAGCCGGCCCTGCATCAGCAGCGCCGTTGCAATACCCGCCGATCCCGACGCTTCCAGATAGGAGGTTTCGTCATCCAGAACCGTATGCCACAGCCCTTCCGGCGACTGCAGACGGACAAGTGCGCTCATTTGATCACGCAGAGACCCCGCTATGATCATATAAGACGGATGCTGCACCTCGATCAGCTTCAACGCTTTGGCCATGGTCAAGGCCGCCCAGGAATTGCCACGCGCCCAATACATGCCGGACATATGATTCTGGTTCACATGGTCCCAGCCATGGTAGTACAGATTCGTATCCGGGTCCTGCAGAAATTCCTCGTGGCCGTGATACTGCTTCAGGCCATCGTCAAAGTACTCCTTTTTCCCCAACAGATGACCGATTCTGAGCAAATAGTACCCGGCCATAAACATCGTATCCACCCACGCCTGCTGCGGAAATACATCATGCAGCGAATTGACGGTGTGTTGGAAAATGCCGTCCGCGAACCGCTCCGCCTTATTCGCCAGAAACTCGGCCATTTCCTTGGCAATATTCAGATACTTCTCGTCATCGGTCGCCTGATACAGCGTCAGCAGACAGTGCCCGATGGACACCCCGTTCACCGACAGCTTCGGCAGCCCATCCTCGATATTCTCATCCACCCAGGCCTTCAGCTTGTGCAGGTATTCCTCCTTCCCCGTGGCATCATAGGCCTCGCATACCCCGTAAAATGCCACTCCGCCGGGCCAGTCCCAGCTGAAATCCATATTGAAGGTTCTTTCCACTACCCGATCCATGACCTGTCTTACATGCTCCTCATCAAAAACAAGTGCCGGCATTTCCAACAGCTCCTCCCGTTCATTCATCTGCATATCCATATAACTCCCTGTTAGAGGTTGTTCAAAAAGTCATCTTTTGATCACGAAGCAAATCAGGAAGCGAACTCGACATCGAATCTTGAATTCAGCCGGGCCTTCCGGTGCTCACGTACCCCAAGTACGCTCCGCTCCTCAGTCCCTAGCTTCATCCAACCTTCTCGGTGCTGAAAACCTGACTTTTTGAACTCGCACTATTATCTTAAATACATCAGCAAAGGCTGAAGCTGAAGCTCACGAACAGCTTCCACCACCAGCTCCGCAATCCTGGCCGCACCCGTCTCCTGAAAATGGGTGTTATCCTCCGTCCCGGCGGGAAAATTCAGATATTCTCCCGGCAGTGTCCACATAAACAGCTCCTTGCTGCCCTCTGGCCCCACAGTTTCCAGCAAAATGCGTGTCTTCTCTGCCAGATCGATCAGCGGCACGCCGCATTCCACAGCCAGTTCACGCACAGCGGAGATGTACTCCCCATGCGTGTCCAGCAGCCGGCCCTCCTCGTCAAAATATCTCCGCTGCACCGGTGTAATCAGCACCGGCTGAGCCTGCACCGCGCGGGCAGCGTCAATATATCTGCGCAAATATTCCTTATACGTCGTATGCGCATCTGTGCCCCGCTGCGGGTCGGCTTTCTCGTCGTTGTGCCCGAACTGGATCAGCAGAAAATTGCCCGCCTTCATACGGGTCAGCAGCGCATCCAGCCGGCCCTCTTCAATAAAGCTGCGCGAGCTCCTGCCTGAAACCGCGTGATTGTCCACACATACATCATGCTTGAACAAAGCGGGCAGCATCTGTCCCCAGCCCGCATACGGATAGCCGGAAGCAGGCTGATCCGTGACGGTGGAGTCACCGGCCAGAAAAAGAGTTAGCGTCTGCGGGGCGGGCGTAATTTCCAGCGCATTCACACGCGGCGCCTTGCCCGAAAAGGCCAACCGCAGCATGCCCCCGTATACCGGAATGGAGAAGCGGTGCTCCACGAATTGCCCTGCTGCGGTCCGGATGGGCGGCAGCACGCGCTTGCTGCCCCCCGCTTTGACCACCGTATGCGTATCTGCCAGCTCATCTCCAGTGAGCATGTTCACCATATAGGTGCCATCCGGCAGATCGGCACGGAAAACGGCGCCAAGCGGGATACAGAAGCTGCCCCGCAGGCGTGTCACAACAGCATCACCCGATGGGACAGCAATACCACCCGCCTCTCCTGTCTTTCCACCGTCTTCCTTCAAACGCCGGTCACGACCATACACGCTTCCGCTGGCTTCAAAGCCATACCCTTTATCTGCATCATATCTGCAGTCAGGACCGACAGCCGTATAACCCTCTGCCGCGATGCCCGGCCCGAAGTCGAATCTCCATCCTTCCGCCCGGGTCAGCTCCTGATCCCTATCCGCCTGCTGCCCAACCTTCTGGGCCTGCCCACTGCTCACTGTCGACTGGCCTGCTGCTTCCGCACTTTTCATTCCAGCTCTCCTTTCTTCCCCTTGATATTCCTTCCAAATTCATCCGTTCACCTATTACCCCTTCAACCCGCTGGTGCTCATTCCTTCAACGATCTGCTTCTGGAATAAGAAAAATACGACAATGACCGGAACCAGACTTACGATGGACATGGCGAACATCCCGCCCCAGTTGGAGGCCGCCTCACTGTCAAGGAACATTTTCAGTGCCATGGATACCGTGTATTTTTCCGGAGAGTTCAGATAGAGCACAGGTCCCAGCAGATCCTCCCATCTCCAGTAGAAGGAAAAGATGGCCGCTGTGGCGAGTGACGATTTCAGCAAGGGCAAAATAATTTGCGCATACAGCCGGAACTTGCCGCATCCGTCAATGGTAGCCGCCTCATCCAGCTCGCTTGGGATCGTACGGATAAACTGAATCATCAGGAAGATGAAGAACGGCATCCCGAAAAAGGCAGGCACAACGATAGGCAGGATCGTATTCAGCCAGCCCAGCTTGGAAAAGATGATATACTGCGGCACCAGTACCACATCATGCGGCAGCATCAGAGTCACCATCATGAGCGCAAACCAGAAGTTTCGCCCCCGGAAACGGAGACGGGCAAAACCGAATGCAATCAGGGAAGAGGATATGACCGCCCCGATGGTCGAAATGACAACAAGCACAAGCGAGTTATAAATATACTTGCCAAAGCTGTAACCGGAGACGCCCTGCCAGCCAATCGGGTAATTCTCCCACTTCCATTCTGTGGGCCACAGCGTGCCTGCCGTAACGAAAATGGTGCGGCTTTCCTTGAATGAACTGAACAGCATCCAGATCACCGGATAGAGCATCGCTATGGCCAGCGCGGCTACAAGCACATGGTAAAGAGGCCATTTGACCGTTTTCCAGACCATAATTTAGCGCCCCCTTTCCGCTTCGTAGAACACCCAATATTTAGAGGTTATGAACAGAATAGCCGTCAAAATCCCAATAATGATCAGCATCATCCAGGCCATCGCGGAGGCATAGCCCATATTGTTAAACATGAACGCCTGACGGAACAGATACAACGAATAGAGCATCGTGCCGTCCAGCGGGCCGCCCTCGCCTTTGGAAATGATATATGCGGGCACAAAGGTCATGAAGGCGCTGATCGTTTGCATAATCAGGTTGAACAGAATAATCGGGCTGAGCAAGGGCAGCGTGATGTTGAAAAACTTGCGCACCGGACTGGCGCCGTCCACACTGGAAGCCTCGTACATCTCGTAAGGAATGTTTTTCAGTCCAGCCAGAAAAATAAGCATGGAGGAGCCGAACTGCCATACAGACAGCGCGATCAGCATGATCAAGGCGGCGTCAGGATCACCAAACCAACGGACAGGTCCTGCCCCGAACAAACCCAGCAGCTTGTTGATCACACCTTCGTTGCTGAAAATATTCCGCCACATAATGGACACGGCCACGCTACCCCCGATAATGGAAGGCAGATAATACATGGTCCGGTAGGCACCAACCATGCGTGATTTCGTATTCAGAATCATGGCGATGAACAAGGCGAACATCAGTCTTAAGGGCACCCCAAGAAATACGTACATAAAGGTAACTCTGACAGAGGTCCAATACTTCGGATCGCCTGTAAACATTTTTTCGTAATTGTCCAGCCCTATCCAGCGGGGCGAGGTGAACAAATTATAACTCGTGAAGGAAAGATACAGCGAAATAAACATGGGAATGAACGTAAATGCCAGAAAGCCAATGATGAACGGGCTGATAAAGGCATATCCCGTCAAATCCGCTCTGAGCGTAGACTTGTACCTCAAAAGGATCAACCTCCTTAAACGCGCCAGCCCCTTCGCAGTGCCGGACGCACGGTATATCACACTGTTTCGCACGGCACATAAGGGACAGGCGGCGGACCTCCGTCCTCACACCTGTCCTTCATGCAGAGCCGTTACAATTTAAACCATTGGCAGGCTACATGTTGTTAGCCAGGATGCCGTTCGCATCGGCGCGGAACCTGGCTGCCGCATCCTCAGGCGTCATTTGACCGAAACTGACCTGTTCCGCATAGTCTGTCAGGGCCGCGATCACTTCAGGCGATCCGACCGGAGGCGGAGGACTCATCGGCGAAGCCTTCGGCTCCATGGCGGCGACAAAGTCAAATACCTGCTGTGTCTGTTCACTCAGCTCAGGCGCGATCGCTTCCTTGATCTTGCTGGAAATCGGCACGCCCCGCTCACCCTTGATCAGCTTGTTGGCTTCCGCATCATTGATGAAGAAGTCGATAAACTTGGCCGCCTCTTCCTTTACTTTGGAGCTGGAGGCAATGGACCAGTACATCGACGGCTGCATGTAGATCCCTTTTTCCATGTCGGGACCAAACATTGGAGCCAGCTCCATTGGTTTGTTGGCTACCTGCTGCAATGCCACATATTGGTTGGACCACTGCCATTCGCCGATGCCTTTACCCTTCACAATCTGGTTCTCTTCGAGAATGCCTTTGGTCTGGCTTGTAATTTCCGGTGATGGTGTGCCGCCGCTCTTAATGTTTTCAGCCATAGCCCCGAAGAAATCTACGAACAGCTGGTCGTCATCATATCCCAACGCGTTGCCTTCCGCATTGTACAGCGACAGCCCTTTGGTGCGGAGGAAGTAGTTGAAGAAAATATCCGCCTGCATGCCGTTGTCGAAATAGACACCTTTTGCCCCTGCCTGTTTGTTCAGCTCTTTGTACTGATCCCAGGTCCAGTTCTCCGGAATGTCCAACCCGGTCTCCTTCAGCTTGGCCGGATCATATTGATATCCCAGCACATTGACCCCGGTAGGGATTCCATACTGCTTGCCTTCGACGATACCTGTTTTCAGAACGTTTTCTGCTACATCTCCAAGCTGCACCGATTTGTTCACATATGGACCCAGATCCTCAAGCTGCCCGTTTTTCGCATACTGGGTAATATAGGACACGTCCATCTGGATAATGTCAGGCAGCTGATTGGCGGCCGCCTGCGGCGCAAGCTTTTTCCAGTAGTCGTCGAACAAGGCGTATTCCACATCGATTTTCACATTTGGATGCTTTTGCTTATACAGGTCGATGACCTGCTGCGTGTATTCGTTGCGCTTATCCGACCCCCACCAGGCTATGCGAAGCGTAACCTGTCCATCGCCTGAACTTTGCCCGGTATTATTGCCGCTTCCTCCTCCGCCGCTGCAGGCTGCAGTCAGCATGAGCATGAGAACCATGACCGCCAAGAGACTCTTTTTCTTCATGTAGCTCTCCCCTTTTCGCTGGTATAGTGGAGCCCAACCGAAACATGCCTTATTTGTTGTTAACGCTTTCATTTGCTCCTGGTTGTATTGTCTCAAATCATCCCGCTGTTTTGAATACACAAATCCGGCCTCAAATCTTCAAAAAACAGAGGGACCGCTCTTGCTTGAGACGGTTCCTCTGTTTTGCTAATCATGAGATTTAATATACTCGGATGGCGTCATGCCGGTCCATTTCTTGAACACCTGGCTGAAATACTGCGCATTGCCGCCAAACCCGAACATTTCGGCAAGCTCGAACACCTTCACATCTCCGCTGCCGCGGATGTGCTCCGCCGCCCTTTCAATCCGGAAGCGGTTCACGTAGTGCGAGAAGGTTTCTCCGGTGACTTTTTTGAATATTTTCCCGAGATAATCGGAATTCATATACAGCATCTGGCTGGCAACACCGTTCAGCGAAAGCTCCGCATTGGCATAGTTCTCCTCGATGATCAGGAGCATCTTCTCCACCGTGGAGGATTGGCGGCAAATGTTCCGCCTGTAGTACATGAACGTCAGCCGCTCCACCGCGTCTTTCACAAAGGCCTGCAAAGCCGGTAGCGTGCCGATCTCCGCAAGCTCCGCCATTCGCGCCGTAAAGAGCGGACGTTCCTCCTGCGGACAAATGCGGATCATCGCCGCGTACAACTGCAGTACATAGGAACGAGTGACTGTAATTTCATACCTTTGCTGCGCCATGATAGTGAACAGGCGCTCCACCTCGGCAGCCGCTTCCTCCACATTGCCCGCCTTGACCAGCAGGCAAAATTTGTCCTCATCCATTTCAAAATCCGCATTCTCTCTGGCCTCCGCCGGAGCGATATCCTCCTTGGTGATCAGACTGCCTTTTCCAGTATAAAAACGGTGATTCATGCAGTGCAGCGTCTCCTTGTACATCCGCCTCGCATGTTGCACCCGGTCCCCTTCGCTGACCGCGGCTGTCACCTCCAGCTTGTAAAATTTGCTGAACGTGGCTCTCACCATCTCGATGTCCCGGATCGGCGCCGCCGAATCAGCCGGATTCTCCATGACGATCAGCAGCTGCCCCTCGATCGTAGTGCTGAACAGCACACCTTGCAGCAGATCGGAGGCAATATTCTGCAACGCAAACAAATGCTCTGGCTCATGCGCTTCCTCCAGCCGCAGCAGCAGCATCCTGACCTCCCGCCCGCCCAGCTCAAGGCCGAACAGCTGCTGGTAATATTCGAGCTCGCGGCTGCCATAGGTTTTGTTGGTAACAAGCTCCCTGAGAAATTGCTCTTTGACATGTGGCAGCATTTTGCGGAAATCCTGCTTCATGCGGCTGACGAAGGTCTCCCGCTCATGCTGCTCCTTCCTTTCTGACAGCAGTTCCGCCAGCGCCTCCTGAATTTGCTGCTCATTGCACGGCTTCAGCAGGTAATGCTTTACTCCATACTGCATCGCCCGGCAGGCATAATCAAAATCCTTATAGCCAGAAAGCATGATAAAGCGGATATCCGGGAACTGCTCATACGTCTTGGCGACAAGACCGATGCCGTCCAGGCCGGGCATGGAAATATCGCTGATCACAATATCGGGCTGAACTGTACGGATTTGGTCAAAGGCCTCAATGCCGTTGCGGGCCGTTCCGACAAGCCGTGTGCCGGCGCTGCTCCAATCCACGACCTGTGAAATGCCGTCCAGAATGACACGCTCATCATCAACCAGCAGCACTTTGTACATGCTGTTCTCCCCCTTCAATTAAAGGAATCCTTATCGTGACCGACGTTCCTTCATCCGGCCGGCTGTCCAGCTCAAGCCCCCACTGTGGTCCAAAGGTCAGATGGATGCGCTCCTGAATATTGTTCAGGCCGATGCCCTGCCCGCGCGTCCGGACCTGACCGCTGCGCAGCCTGGCAAGGAATTCGCTGCTCATTCCCGGACCGTCATCCTGCACCATGACAAGCAGCACACCGTTCTCCTGACGCGCAGTGATCGTAATGGTGCATGGATCAATGTGTGGCTCAAGCGCATAATGGATAGCGTTCTCCACCAGCGGCTGCAGCGTCAGCTTGGGGAAGAGGGCATTGTCCAGGCCATCTTCGATATCCAGGCTGAACCGGAGACGTTCTTCAAACCGGGTCGTTTGGATCGTGACATAGCTGCGGACAATGTCCAGCTCCTTTGCGAGCGGAATCAACTGTTCCCGGAAGCTTACCGCGCTGCGCAGCAGGAAACCGAGCGCCTCGACCATTTCCGATATTTTATGCTGCTTGTTCACCTTGGCCAGCCAATTGACCGATTCAAGCGTGTTATATAAAAAATGTGGATTAATCTGCGCCTGAAGCGCTTTCAATTCGGTTTCCCGCAGTAACAGCTGTTTGGCATAATTCTCATTGATCAGCTCGCGGATGCGACTGATCATCTTTCTGTATGTCCGGTGCAACAGCCGCACCTCATCATGGGATGTTGAAGGAATGAACCCGAGGGCCTCTTCCTCAAGCCTGTCCAGATCGCCCTTCTCAATATTGCGCATGTGCCCGATCAACTGGTGGATCGGCCTCGTAATGCTGCCTGACAGCCTTGCTCCTAAAACCAAGGCAACGATAAACAACAGGATAAAAATTACAGTTATCAATTGCTTAATGATTGCAATGCTGCGGAACATATCATCAAACGGGGTTGTATGAAGATAGGTCCAGCCTGTGTAGGAAGAGCGTGCCTGTGCCGTAAAATACGTTCCCCCCGCATAAGTGCCGATTCCGTAGGGCTGCTCCCTCCCCAGTTCGGTTCTGAGCTCAGCCGGATGAAGCAGCGGCTTTTCCGGATAAATGATTTGCGTTCCGTCTGTGATGATAAGCTGGCCTGTATCCTCATCATGCACACGGTCATTGACGATCCGGTCCATCCGAATGCGTATAACCAATGTCCCCAGGCCCTCCAGAGAAAATGAGGAATCGCTGAAGGATTTGATCTGGCGGACCGCAAGCAGTGAAGAATGAACGCCGGCATACCAGGCGTTGGAGCCGTTTTTACCCTCCGCCAGCCGGGTCAGATCTGACTGCAGCTGCTCAGACATGCCTTCCCGGTTGCCCGCGGACATTACATAACGCTGATTGTCGAGCAGCATCATGGAGTAGACATATTTCTCCGATCCGGCGAACGCAATCAGCCGGTTGGTAATCTTCCTGCGCAGCACCAATTTGTCGTAAGGGGACGTCTCATACTTAAGCTTCCGAAGATACTCCTGCAACTGCTCATCAGACACGACCTTGAAGGTAAGCTGCTCCATATCCTTGAGCAGATTTTCTATTCCGATGGAGGACATATTGAGCACTTCAGACGTCTTGAGATACATTTGTTCATCATAAATCCGGAACACATAACCCAGCACCGCCGCAAAAATAATAAAGCTGACAAGCATCAGCACTGAAATGAGCAGCATCATCTTACGATGAATCCCGGCATGTATGAAAGCGTTTTTAATGAAATGCGCCATCATATCTCCTCCTTCACGGTTCATGCGGTGCGGGGATAGATCCTCGGATAAGCTTTAAGAAAAAAATACCCCATGCCCTAAACTTAGGCAAGAGGTATTTTCACAAAATGTACCATATCTTTCATTTTTGACCCCACTCATTCGTCGGCCTGGACTGCTGCGCCCTTTTCATGTAATCTTCGTAGCGGTCGTCCAGCTCCCTGGCCATGCTGCGATACTTCAGCGTATGCTCAACAATGGGATCAAGCCGGGTCTGGATGCGGACCTCGTACTTGGGCGCAAAATTCACCCGTTCCTGCTCCTTACTGTCCCCGGTCTGCATTTCGCCTTCCGTCAGCATTTCACGCAGCCTGCGTTCCAGTTCTTCCGGGTTTTCCATAACTTCATTCCTCCTTCGGCCGCAGCGTGCGGCTGTGAATTCAGTATAGGCAGTTATGGCTGCAGCCATGTATCCGCTGGCTGGATCACTCCTGTCCGGTTGCCCCCGCTTGCTTCAAGACGGCAGCCAGCTCCTGATGAATCGCCCCATTGCTGGCGATCACATGCCGGACACCGAGATCATAAGGCTGGCCAAGCGTATCCGTAACGATACCACCCGCTTCCTGCACCAGCAGCGCACCAGCGGCCAAATCCCAGGCGTTCAGCCCGACCTCCGTATAAGCGCTGAGTCGCCCGGCAGCCACATATGCCAAATGCAGAGCGGCGGACCCGACAGCGCGCAGGCTTCTGACCTGCGGAGCCAGAGCCTGAACAGCCCGCATGTTGACAGGCATGGCAAAGCCGGGGTCCGGCGGAAAGCCGACAGCCACCAGACTGTCAGAGAGACGGTTCTCCCCGGATACGGTCATGGGATTGCCATGAACATAGACGCCCTTACCTTTCTCGGCCACAAACATCTCATCCCGTGAAGGGTCGTAAATGACCCCTACGATAACCTCACCCTTATGAGCGAGGGCAATTGAGACGGAGTAGAAGGGAAGTCCGTGCACAAAATTGGTTGTTCCGTCCACCGGATCAACAATCCAGAGATACTCCTCTTCAAGCGCGGCGGCAAGCGCTTGGGCTGACGCCTCTGCTCCAGGCCCCACACCTTCTTCACCAAGGATGGCATGGTCCGGAAAATGGGTCAGGATAAGCCGGCGAATCATCTGTTCGGCACCTTTATCCACCTCGGTTACGAGATCCTGCGGTGAATGCTTCGTGTTCAGCTGCTTGACGGTGCCCAGCCTGCTCTTGATCCATTCCCCCGCCTTGGAGGCGGCGTTGACCGCCACAGCGGTATAGCTTTTGCTTGATACGACATAGGGAACCTTATCTACGCCATTCTCCTTCAAAATGCTCACTCTACTTTCTATATCATTCTATCGAGCAATACACTGATGCTTTAAACAGGATACGCCGTGCCTGATGCAAAGTTTCGCCTAAATCCGAATCCGGTGATCTGCTGCCTTTACGGCTCAATGTCATGCTCCTCTAACCGCGCTGCTGATGCACGCTTGTCCCCATATGCGGCGGGGGCCTCCTTACCAATCTTACCCGGAAAAAGCTTCAGCGATTCAATCCGTCAAGCGGAAAAAAGGAGCATGCACTCCCTTCGTCCGGCATATCTCCTGAGGTTAAGAGGTTAAATGTTCTCGTAGTTCAGTTTCGATCTGCGTTCATAACGCTCCAGCCCCAGGCTGATCATGCGGTCCAGAAGTTCCGCGTAGGACAGCCCCGTCTCACGCCACAAAAGCGGGTACATACTGTAAGGCGTGAAGCCCGGCATGGTGTTGACCTCATTGATCAGAATCTTGCCGTCGGACTTGCGCAGGAAAAAGTCGGCACGGGTTATTCCGCAGCCTTCAATCGAGCGAAAAGCGTGCAGCGCCGCTGCGCGGATCTGCTCTGCCTTCTCTGCGTCTATCGGCGCGGGAATCAGCATTTCGGACTGGCCATCCGTGTATTTGGCGGTATAATCGTAATACTCCGCCGAAGACATGATCTCGCCGGGCACCGACGCAATCGGCTCTTCATTGCCAAGCACGCTGACCTCAATCTCGCGCGCATCGACAAACTCCTCGACAATGACCTTCAAGTCATAGCGGAACGCAAACTCTACGGCCTGCTCCAGTTCTTCCCGGTTGCGCGCTTTGGAAATGCCGACACTGGAGCCCAGATTCGCAGGTTTTACAAAGCTTGGGTAGCCCAGCTTATCCTCCATTTCCTGAATGAGACCATGGCGGTCGTTCCCCCACTGGGCATGACTGAAGTAGCAGTACTGCACCTGCGGAAGCCCCGCCTGGGCGAACAGCTTCTTCATGACGCCTTTATCCATCCCGGCGGCTGAAGCCAGGACGCCGGCGCCCACATAAGGCATGTCGGCCATTTCGAACAGCCCCTGGATCGTCCCGTCCTCGCCAAAGGTGCCATGCAGCAGCGGGAACATGATATCCGGCCCCGCCGGACCGCCATAAAGTCTGGAGAACAGGGAGTCCATGGCTGCCTTCGTGCCGCCGAATGCATTCTCCAGCTTAAGCTCCCCGGCTTCTGCAAACGGTGCGTCCATCTCCTCCCCCTTTCTCCACTCGCCCTGCTTCGTAATATAAAAAGGAATAATTTTATATTTACTGAAGTCAAATGCATTCATCACGGCAAATGCAGTCTGCAGCGAGACCTCATGTTCACCCGATTTTCCCCCGTATACCAAGCCTACGGCCAGACTCTTCTCAACCATATGTACCTCCGCTTTCCTTCTTCAAGTTGAACAGGCTGATAACGATGCCAGCAAATCAAAACTGGTCCGTTATATGATAGAAGCGATAGACCGTATTCTCCGTCCACGCATAGGAATCTCGATAATCCCAGTATCGGTGGCGTGCGCATACCGTATGGGCGTTAACCAGCGGCATGCCGCCCGCATCAAAAGCCGTCACGATCGTGCTGTGCTGAAATCTGCCGCTTCCGTCCCAGTCATACAGAATTACATCTCCAAGCGTCAGCTGATCGGGTCTTGCTACTTCACTGGCAGCAAGTCCCCAAGTGCTGGAGCGCAGGTACAGTCCCAGACTGTTCGCCATGGCCCAGCTATAGCTCCACAATTCGCGTCCGCCCGCCATTCCTTTATACCACCAGCCCGATTCTCTTTTACCAGTATAGTGGATCGGCGCCCCCCCTGCAAAGAGACATTGGGAGACAAAATTGGTACAATTCGCTTCAAAATTTTCAAACTCGGGATTGGTACCGTTCCACCATCGGTCCGCATAGGCGGCGGCTTCTTCGCGGTGGTATCTGCTCTGCCTTGCCGCACTGCCAAAACCGAGCACACTATGATTAAGCAGCGGCATATTCTCGGCGTGGATATATGCCGCAGACTCAAACGGCGCTTCCGCGCCGGACAGCCGCTGCTCTCCGACCACTCTCTCCACCCGTCTTACCCTCCATTCCGCGCCTTCCCTTCCGAAGGTCAAGCGCTCGCACTCCACCCGCTCCTCCCGGTGAGTCATGCCTGCCTTGTCATAAAAAAGGCGGACATGAAGAAGGACGTCAGCCACGACCTCCGCTTCCGTCTCCCGGAGCATACGCACCGGCTTGACCCGTGTCTCGGCGTGAATCGGAGTAGTGCCGCGTTCCCGGTGCCATTCCTTCATTCTGGCCATGCGCTCTCCTCTCTCCATCAGGAAACGCAGGTCTGTAACCACATTCTCCTCCTTGAGCGGACCGTATTCGATCTCGCATCTGTTGAACTGGTTTGCATATGTGAATAATGCCTGCTTCCAATCCGGGTGCAGCATGCCCTCTCCCCCTTTTTTGACCTGGCTTGCCCGACATCTGGGACATTCCTATCTTATCTGTATGAGCGCAGAAGGAATCCTATGAAGGGCATTTAAAACCCTTTACGAACATGCATGAAAACGGTATACTTATAACAAAAGCTTTTATTTTGAAATAGAGTTTCATCAAGTGAAACAACTCTGTCAAGGAGGTATTTTAATGTCAGGAAAAGACCAGTTTTCAATTGCCCGCAGCCTGGATGTTAACGGCAAATCTTACCGTTATTACAGCCTGAAGGCTCTGGAAGAGCAGGGTGAAGCGGGTATAACCAAGCTGCCTTTCTCTATCAAGGTATTGCTGGAAGCGGCGCTGCGCCAGTTTGACGGACGCGCCATTACGGAAGAGCATGTCAAGCAGCTCACGAAGTGGGCGGAAGAACGTGATGCCAATAAAGAAATCCCTTTCATTCCTGCGCGTATCGTGCTGCAGGATTTCACCGGGGTTCCGGTTGTCGTTGATTTGGCGGCCATGCGGGATACCGTTAAGAAAGCTGGCGGCGATCCCAAGCAAATCAACCCGCTTGTGCCAGTCGACCTGGTTATCGACCATTCCGTTATGGTCGACGCCTTCGGCTCCAAGGATGCGCTGGATTACAACATCGGCGTCGAATTCGAGCGCAATGAGGAGCGCTACCGTTTCCTGCGCTGGGCCCAGACGGCATTCGATAATTTCCGCGCCGTTCCTCCTTCCACCGGTATTGTGCATCAGGTGAACCTGGAGTATCTGGCTTCCGTGGCCGCTACCAAAACCGTGGACGGCGAAACGGTTGTATTCCCG
Organism: Paenibacillus enshidis; assembly: GCF_042136365.1. Lineage (NCBI taxonomy): Bacteria > Bacillati > Bacillota > Bacilli > Caryophanales > Paenibacillaceae > Paenibacillus > Paenibacillus enshidis. The sequence continues at coordinate 34,762 of NZ_JBHHMI010000035.1, forward strand.
GATTCCCTGGTCGGAACGGACTCCCACACGACCATGATCAACGGTCTTGGCGTTGTAGGCTGGGGTGTTGGCGGCATCGAGGCTGAAGCAGGCATGCTTGGTCAGCCGCTCTACTTCGTAACGCCTGATGTCATTGGCTTCAAGCTGACAGGCAGCCTTGCGGAAGGCTCAACAGCGACAGACCTGGCGCTTACCGTTACGGAAATGCTGCGCAAGAAAGGCGTTGTCGGCAAGTTTGTGGAATTTTACGGACCGGGTCTGGCGAACATCAGCCTCGCAGACCGCGCGACGGTCGCCAACATGGCTCCGGAATACGGCGCAACGATCGGTTTCTTCCCTGTGGATGCCGAGACGCTTGCTTATCTGCGCAGCACGGGCCGCAGCGACGAGCAAGTCGCGCTTGTCGAAGAATACTACAAAGCTCAAGGCATGTTCCGCACAGCCGATAGCCCTGATCCGGTGTTCAGCGATACGATTGAGCTGGATCTTGCGTCTGTAGTACCGAGCCTTGCCGGACCGAAACGTCCGCAGGACCGGATTGAGCTCACCCAAATGAAAGAAAACTTCAACAGTGTCATTCGTACACCTGTTGACAAAGGCGGCTACGGCTTGAGCGACGAGAAGATCGCGCAAAATGTGCCAGTATCGCACAAGGACGGCTCCACCAGCGAGATGGGCACTGGCGCAGTCGTGATTGCGGCCATCACAAGCTGCACCAACACGTCCAACCCGAGCGTTATGCTGGGCGCTGGCCTGCTTGCCAAGAAAGCCGTACAGCGTGGCCTCAAGAAGCCGGGTTATGTGAAGAGCAGCTTGACTCCGGGTTCGCTTGTCGTCACCGAGTATTTGCAGAAGGCCGGTCTGATCGATCCGCTGGAAGCGCTCGGCTTCCACGTTGCAGGCTACGGCTGCGCAACATGTATCGGCAACTCCGGTCCATTGCCTGAAGAAGTAAGCCAGGCCATCACCGATAACGATATGACGGTTGCGGCCGTTCTGTCCGGCAACCGGAACTTCGAAGGTCGTGTCCACGCACAGGTTAAAGCCAACTATCTGGCTTCTCCTCCGCTGGTTGTCGCCTATGCGCTGGCAGGCACGGTCAACATTGACCTGCAGAACGATCCGATCGGCTATGATCAGGAGAATCAGCCGGTCTACCTGAAGGATATCTGGCCGTCCTCCGAGGAAATCAAGGAAGCCATCAGTCTGTCTCTCAGCCCGGATATGTTCCGCAAGAAGTATGAAAATGTATTCACAGCCAACGAGAAATGGAACGCGATTGACGTCCCGGAAGGCGAGCTGTATGAGTGGGATTCAAACTCCACCTACATCCAGAACCCGCCGTTCTTCGAAGGGCTGCAGGACGGCATGAAGGACATTCAGGAGGTCCGCAACGCACGCGTGCTTGCATTGATGGGCGACTCCGTAACGACCGACCATATCTCCCCGGCGGGCAATATCGCGGTGAACAGCCCGGCAGGCAAATACCTGACCGAGAATGGCGTGGAGCGCAAGGACTTTAACTCCTACGGTTCCCGCCGTGGCAACCACGAGGTCATGATGCGCGGCACGTTCGCGAATATCCGTATCCGCAACCAGGTTGCCCCTGGCACGGAAGGCGGAGTGACCAAATATCTGCCTACGGACGAAGTCATGTCCATCTACGATGCTTCCATGAAGTATCAGGAAGCTGGGCAAAATCTGGTCGTTATCGCCGGCAAGGAGTACGGCACAGGCAGCTCCCGTGACTGGGCGGCGAAAGGCACATTCCTGCTTGGTGTGAAGGCCGTCATTGCGGAAAGCTTTGAACGGATTCACCGCAGCAACCTCGTTGGCATGGGCGTGCTGCCGCTGCAATTCCAGGAAGGCAATAGCTGGTCCAGCCTTGGGCTGAACGGTCAGGAGACCTTTGATATTCTCGGTATCGACAACGAAGTGAAACCAGGCCAGACTCTTACCGTTATCGCCAAGCGCGAAGACGGCACAAAATTCGAGTTCCCGGTAACGGCCCGTCTCGACAGCACGGTGGACATCGATTATTACCACAACGGAGGCATTCTGCAAACCGTATTGCGTCAGATGATTCAGAACAACAAGTAATATTTATCCGTTATTCCGAGCCCATCAGGACACTCTGGCGTCCTGATGGGCTTTTTGCTGTGCTTCCAAAGCTTTATAATCATTTACAACAGCTTTTAATACCCAAGGAGCGGATAAATCGTGAAAATAGATCGCCTGCTGGCCATTGTTATCCTTTTGCTGAACCGGCGTATGATTCAAGCCAAGGAGCTCTCCGAACGGTTTGAGGTATCAGTCAGGACCATTTACCGCGATATTGATGCGCTTGCCTGTGCAGGCATCCCTGTAGTGACCTATCAGGGCGCGGGCGGAGGAATTGGCCTGAGCGAAGGCTACCGTCTTGACCGGGCTTTGCTTAACGATGAAGAGCTGGCCGCCATCGTCACCGCTCTGCGCAGCCTGGCAACCTCCGATCCGGAGGCGGACCATCCCTCCTTGCTGCTGGAGAAGATACAGCAAATCATCCCCGCCTCCAGGGCGGAGCATTTTCGTTTTCGTACCGAGCAATTCATCGTGGATTATTCCGATTGGGGCGGCCGCGGGGAATTGCAGGGGGTCCTCTCCCTGCTCAAGCAGGCCATCAGCGGGCTTCATCCTGTCCACTTTCGCTACAAGGACGCAGAGGGACGAATAAGCTCCCGCAGCTTTGAGCCTTATACACTAGTGCTGAAGCATCACCAATGGTACGTGTACGGCCGCTGTATGGCACGCGAGCAGTTCCGGATGTTCAAGCTGATCCGGATGCGTGAGGTCTCTATTGCCGAAGACTCTACATTTGTCCGTGAACCGATTGTGCTTGAAGAACTGCCCTGGCAGCAAAGCTGGAACAAGCCGGATAACCAGATAAGGCTGGTGCTGCGTTTTAGTCCTGACAGGGTCCATCTTGCCGAAGAATGGTTTGGCCATGAGAATTTGGAGGAGGAGGAGGACCGGAGAGTCATCGTAACATGCCGCTTCCCGGAGAACGACTGGCTGTACGGCTTTATCCTCAGCTTTGGCGTACACGTGGAAGTGCTTGAGCCTCCGCATGTACGGGACCGTATTCGCACTATGGTGCAGCAGATGCAGCATAATTACGATGGCACCACCTGAACATGACAGTATGTTGTCATGTTTGCCTCCTTATACTGTAGGAACATATATACAGTTCAAAGGAGGCAAATGAAATGAGAACTAATGAACAATGTCAAAGTTGCGGCATGCCTATTAACAGTGAAGAGCTGGCAGGTACCGCTGCAAACGGAAGCCTGGTCTATGACTACTGCAAATACTGCTATCAGAACGGGAGCTTTACCCAGCCTGACATCACGATGGAGGATATGATCCGGTTGAGCATCCCTTTTCTGCTGCAGGAAGGCTGGGAAGAGGAAGCTGCGAGAAGCATGCTGTCCAAAACACTCCCCTTATTAAAGCGCTGGGCCGCTCAAGAAGCAGAAGCACCCTCTTCGTCAATACAGCCTCTTAAGTTTGTTGAAAAAGAAGCCATTACACTGGCAGGGAAGGCGGTCCGCACAACCAACGCCGCAGAAATGTCCGGACAAGGTCATATTCCCTCTCTCTGGGCTTCATTCCTCCAGGGAAGCAAAGAGATCGGGCCTTCGGGGCCTATTTACGGGTGCTATACGGACTATGAAAACGGAGTATTTGGAAAATATACCTACCTGTTGGGACATATTGTGCCTCCTGGGGATAAGATTCCGGATGGGCTGTCTTCGGTCACACTCCCTGCAGCCAGATATGCTGTCTTCCGGACCGCACACGGTCCGCTTCATCAGGTTGTTGCCGAAGCGTGGCAGCGCATATGGCAGTGGTCTGCGTCTGTCCAGGGGCTCGAACGAACCTTTTCCGGAGATTTCGAGCTGTACAATGAATTCGCCGGAAATGCCGCGAGCGGACAAGCGGACATTTATATTGCAGTGAGAAGCACCATTCGACATCACTAAAAAACGTTGCATAAATCTGATAAATCCGATCCATATGACGGGGCCTGCAGGCCCCATTTTTTTACAGAAAAAACTTCCATCTATACATTACGGTATTACCTGCTTCTTCCTTCACGATATTCCAGTGCCTTTTCTTCCAAACCTGCAGCAATAGCTTCCTCCTCGCCGATTCCTTTCTCTACGGCAAATGCCCGGATATCCTGTGTGATGCGCATGCTGCAAAACTTCGGGCCACACATCGAGCAAAAGTGCGCGTTCTTCGCCCCCTCGGCCGGCAGCGTCTCATCATGATACTCAAGCGCGCGTTCCGGGTCGAGGGACAGATTGAACTGATCGCGCCAACGGAATTCGAAGCGGGCCTTGGACAGAGCATCATCCCGCTGTTGCGCCCTTGGATGGCCTTTGGCAAGATCCGCAGCATGGGCAGCGATCTTGTAGGCGATCACCCCTTCACGCACATCGTCCCTGTTCGGCAGGCCAAGATGCTCCTTCGGTGTGACATAACAGAGCATGGAGGTTCCGAACCAGCCGATCATGGCAGCGCCAATCGCCGAGGTGATATGGTCATATCCGGGGGCGATATCCGTCGTAAGCGGCCCCAGCGTGTAGAATGGTGCTTCCTTGCAGATTTCCATCTGCAGATCCACGTTCTCCTTGATTTTATGCATAGGCACGTGACCAGGCCCCTCAATCATCACCTGTACATCATGCTTCCAGGCAATCTGCGTCAGCTCACCCAGCGTCGCCAGCTCAGCCATCTGAGCTTCATCGTTGGCATCATAAATACTGCCCGGACGCAGACCATCCCCGAGCGAAAAGGCGATATCATAGGTCTTCATAATTTCACAGATCTCTTCGAAGTGTGTATATAGAAAGTTCTCCTGATGATGAGCAAGGCACCAAGCCGCCATGATGGACCCGCCCCGCGACACGATGCCCGTCATCCGCTTGGCGGTCAGCGGAATATAACGGAGCAGCACGCCGGCATGAATCGTAAAATAATCCACCCCCTGCTCCGCCTGCTCAATCAGCGTATCGCGATATACTTCCCAGGTCAGCGCTTCGGCCTCCCCATTGACTTTTTCCAGCGCCTGATACAGCGGCACCGTTCCGATCGGCACGGGAGAGTTGCGGATGATCCACTCGCGCGTCGTATGGATGTTGCGGCCTGTCGACAGGTCCATCACCGTATCCGCTCCCCATCTAACAGCCCAGGTCATCTTCTCCACCTCCTCCTCTATGGAGGAGGTTACCGCCGAGTTGCCGATATTGGCGTTGATTTTGACATGAAAATGACGGCCGATCAGCATCGGCTCACTCTCCGGGTGGTTGATGTTGGAGGGCAGTATCGCCCTTCCGCTTGCCAGCTCCTGTCTTACGAATTCTGGATCAAGCCCCTCCCGGATTGCCGCAAATTCCATCTCCGGTGTTATGATTCCCCGGCGGGCATAGTGCATCTGGGTAACGTTGCGCCCCGGCAGCGCACGCAGCGGCCGGCTGACAGCGCCCGGGAATTCCGCGGCAGGACGGGTCCCGGACCGAAGCCCGTTATCCTCAGGCTGCACTGCTCTTCCTTCATAGCGGGCGACATCCCCTCTCTCCTCAATCCACGCCTGCCGCAGCTTGAGCAGTCCTTTGCGGATATCTGCCTGAAACGCCGGGTCGGTCATGGGACCGCTTGTATCGTACACACGCAGCGGGGCATTATGCTCAACCCCCTGCGGTGTATGGGTGTCATGCAGCGTTATCTCTCTTTCGGGCACCAGGATATCAGGTCTTGATCCCTGGATGTAGACCTTGGTGCTTGCCGGAAAGGCCCCGATATCCGTATTGGCTCCTCCTGCTGCTGTTTTCCGCTTGCTCTCTGTCATTTGCTTGCTCCTCCCGAGTCGTCTTATTCCTCATCGGGATCATACCGGAGAAAAACCGATGCTGACGGCCAACTGCAAAATGAAAAAGCCGGTTCCCGAAGGAACCGGCTGTATGCAAACAGGCCTCCATGCACTACCAAGGTATGCCCCTGGCTGCTGCACATGCTGCCTATCCATATAATTTCATTGGCCGGTTACTTCCCTACGCTGGTATGATCCAGATCAGGTACAAAGGGTCCGGAACCTGGAACGGTTCCATCTCAGCCCGGAATTACGGGCCCCCCCAGTAACTTCGGCAGCATCATGCCGCCGATTATAACTATGTTATTTCACAGACGGATGCCTCCGCCTTCCAGTTCAGGTTAGCCTAAAAAGAAAAGTTTGGCAACCCCATTAAGCCCTATGCCAGAAGTTTACCAATATATACGATAATCATAATAATGATAAAAACCAGCGGGGCGTAGCGGCTCTAAGGCGGGAAGAACACCCACCTAAGAGCCGCTACGCCCCGCTCGCTCTCCTGGTTCTCAGCCTTCGCTTTCCTGATCGATCCCCCGGCCACAGCGGATCCATCCTCCTGCAGCTGAACCTTCCAGTCCATCTGCTCTGCCTGCCGCATTGTCCAGGCTTGGTTTCAACCAAGCCCAGGCTGCAACCCGGCCAGAAAAAAGTGGTTCCTAAAATTGAGTCCTGCAGCTTTTCTGATAATCAGAAAGGAGACTACCCATTAATTGGATAGCCTCCTTTCCACACCACATATATTTTTCGATTTATACTGTCATAGAAACAGCATATCTTGCATTTGCCAGGTCATTCGTAGTGCCATTGATATCTGCAGGAGCAGGATTAGTCATAGTAGTTGGAGTATGAGCAAGAATTGCTTTGGTGTTACTCGAGGTAACGTTGATCCAATCAGCGTTTTTACCTGGACCTTTAAACATCATTGTGTCGCAAGTAATTTTACTGAAAGATAGTTTCCAAGCAGGTAATTGCGACGGCAAAGTTTCGTATTGATTTTGGAGTGTACCAAAAATAAATCGAGCCGCTTTATCAGTGCTTGAACTCGTTGTATACGTTCCTTGTGATACAAAGACACTTTTGAAGTTAACAAAGAATTCAACAAAGCCGTCATCCCGAAGAACAAGTTTAAGATGAATTCGTTCACCATCTTTAAATTGTGTGTAAGGTTCACCATTTTTCACTTCCGGACCATTTACAAACCAGTGCCATTTATACGTTTTTGTAGTAGGATCATAAAAACGAGAATCCGCCGCGCTGGAGACACCACATTCAAATCCAGCAACACCGCAATACATATTGATGTAGCCAGAGGGCATGCTTTTAGACGAAGGTAATGTTACATACCCTTGAAAACCTCTGTTCGTTAAGGTGTTGGTTTGTGGCACAATCTTCGCAAATTTAGCATATTCGGGCATTGAAATTTCCTCCTATTATATAACGTTACGTTACGTAGTATTGAGGTATGCAAAACACCTGGGATATCAAAACAAATAAGGGGTATCCCTCACCTAATTCATTTTGAAGTGTGTTACATCCACACCCTCATTATATAATAACACGTATCGTTACGCAATATATAATTTTGATTTATTTTACAACTTTTTTTTGTGAAATACGTTTAATGCTATAGAGATGATTTTTTTTACAAAAATGGAGGGATTGTATATGAAACAATTTAGATTTCTTTTTTCTGTATTGTTAGGTTCTCTATTACTGATTTCTTTCTCCCAGTCGTCATTCGCTGCTTCAAAAGTTCAATTAATCATTGATAGCCAAACAATCAAGACCGATTCTCCTCCAGAAACGTTAAATGGCTATACAATGGTGTCGTTATCATCCCTGAAACCATTAGGTTTAAATTTACAATGGGATCCTAAAACGAAAACTGTAATTGCTATATCAACTAAAAGTAAGGAAAAGCTTACACTTTCGGTAGGTAAAAAAACAGCCACCATGGGTAACCAAACGGTAACTTTGCAGTCTCCACCTGTTTTGAGAAATAACCGCGTTTTGGTACCTTTACGATTTATTAGTGAGGCATTTGATTCCCAAGTGTTTTGGAATAAAGATGAAAACTCGGTTGTGATTCGAAGCTCAGATAAAATCGCGGATTATAAAACGCTGTATGAGAGTAAAGATTTGGTTCAAGCTAGAAAAATAGCAGTTGATCTACCCACTTCCGATACCAATACATTAACTGAAACAGGTGAAGCTGTAACTTATGCTTACCACTTCCCTGAAGGAGAAGCCTTAAGATATTATTTTTATCAAGGCTCATTGGTTAGCTACTATGAAATTAAAAATGACGTGAAACATCTGGTTTGGGAAGCTGTACTCTCTGAAGACGGTAGCTATGTTAAAGAAAATGGGAAACGTCCGACAAAGGATAAAGCCCAGGTATATTTTGCAAAACACCGAATTGATGATGGTGTAGATTATGGCCGTTTAGGAGATAGCCAACCGCTAGTAGGAGAGGTTAAAGGTGGTCCTTTATCTGGGATTATCATGGCAATTCCTAATGAAGTACGTAAAGATAAATAATATGAAATCGGGCTATCCATTAGTTGGATAGCCGACCTTCCACACCACCAAGAAAAAGAGTTTGACGTAAATGTCAAACTCTTTCCCATATGCCTACCTCACACTCCCCGGCGAAAGCACAATCCAGCCCAAGCATCGCGCAAAGCCGCCTGTCCACTCCATCGCGTCCAAATGCATCATAGAACCGATTTCAAGCCTGTCTGCTATATAAGGCGCTTTTGGCGGGTTGCTTGGATCGGTCTTAAGCGAACCGTCATAATTATTATGAAGCGAACGCCATAATGTCCCGTTGGTATCCTCGCGCACGCATAATGTCGTAAGGACCGGTGCATGGCTGGGACCGGAAACGGTCGATACCGCCCCTTCTGAAAAAACCGTCGTTTTGAAGTGATAACCATCCGGCATCGTTACGCCACCGGGCTTGGCATTGCTGAGACAAAGATTCTGGCCAAGACGGCGTGTGATAACTACGCCAAAAAGAATCCGTCAGGCATTTACACGCTATCAAAAGACATGCTCGCGGGTACGCTATGGCAGCTGCCTGTAAGCAGCATGTTTATATCCAGAAGCAGGATGACCCGCCATTTCGCCGCGATGGGGCTGCATACCATTGGCAGCGTCGCCCAGACGCCTTTGGCCAGGCTAAAAGAAATGATGCGGAGGAAATTCGGTAAAAACTCCGACATCCAGGCGGAGATGTACTGGCGGATCGCCAACGGCATGGATGACAGCCCGGTCCGGCCGGAGACGCACCAGGTGGCTCCCAAGTCTGTCGGACATATGATGACGCTGCCCAGGGACTACGGAAACCTGGAGGAAATCAAAGTCGTGCTATTGGAACTAACCGAACTGGTCTGTCAGCGCTGCAGGGGCCTTGGCTTTATGGGACATGTTGTCTCCATTGGCTGCGCTGGAGCTGATTTTGACAGACCAACCGGTTTTCATCGGCAGCTGAAGATGGAGGACCCGTCCAACATTACCAACCAGGTTTACCGCTGGGCCTGTAGGCTCCTGGATCAGCACTGGAACAGACTCCCGATCCGGAGGGTGGGCGTCAGTCTGTCGCAGCTGGTTCCGGACACAGAGTATCAGCTTTCTTTATTCGATATGGGGCGAGAAAAGACCATAGCGCTGGAGCGAGCAACCGATGCCTTAAAACGTAAATATGGGGATTCAGTGATCATTCGTGCCGTTTCACAAACAGCTGCTGGCCAAGCTGTCGATCGATCGACCAAGATAGGAGGACACTTTAAATGACAACGAGGAAAAGGCTGGAGGGAAACGGTTTTTGGGAATCCAGCAGGATGATGCTGCCTGAGCATCGAGTAGCAATTAACCGGCAGCAGCGGGAAGAGCTCCGGAAACAAAAGCCGGTGCTGGATGATCAGGAAATGGAGTTCATCGAGGCAGCTCTTTCCGAATCATTACATAAGCATAGGACTTTCAGGATCCGTCTTTTCGACGAGTATGAAGATGTGGAGCTCAGCGGGATTGTAAACTCCATTCTTACGAGCAGGCGAGAAATCAAATTATCCGTGGCTCTGGGGAATGGCATTGGATACGCATAGAAGAAATCCTCTCGGCAGGTTCTGATTAAATGAAGCGGGACGCAGAAGGAATCGGAAAAAGCTGAAGTAAAAACACCGCATGAATTCAAGCACACCAGGAGGAAATAACAGGGGGTCCAGGGGGAAGGATTCCCCCTAGCGTCGCTCATGGTACCGCAGCTCCTAATGTCACCGTTGGAGCTGCGGCCATCTGGCACAGCCCCAACGGTGACAAATGAACTTAACCGATCAGCTCGTTACAATGATGGAGCTCGCTCACCGTCCATACATGTAGGCCGAGCTGACCGTAGATCTCCAATTTTTCAATCAGCGGATTTTCATCATAGAGCTTATGAGCCGCTTCGATGGCCGCCCGCTGTTCTTGCTCAAAACGGTTCATTCTGACCTCCCCTCTGCAGCTGGTAAAGGTAAGAACAAATTCATATTTTCTTGGCAGTCCCAGGACTTTTGCTACCTGCACCAAATCCAAAACCTGTTGCAGCAGCTCGTACGCATCCGGCCACCCCTCCAAGACTTCCCACGTTATGCCCTGCTGGTCCAGCGTGTCTGCATTTCATCATAAGCTCCTTTTTCTTTTGCCCATGCAATGTCAATATTCTTAGCTTTTTGTTCGGTAACTGCTACGCGTATCCTGTCTTTTTCGTTTTTAAAAGGAAGAGTACGTACAAATACGTCTTGTCGACATACAGGGCAAGCTTTTTTACGGGACAATGGTTTTTCGAAATTGCTATGGCAATATGGACATTTCGCATCTTCTAAAAGCAGCATCCCTTCTTCCAAGGAAGTATTACCCAAATTACTATTTGAAAGAAGACTTTTAATGATACGAATGATGTTCATCAGGACTCACCTCACTCCATCTTTCAGTTCTAACAAATATCCGCTAATTAACTTGAGTGTTGCAAATTCATTCGAGTAAGGTAGAAAATGGACAGACTTGTAGCGAGATACGATTTTTAGCCTTA
>NZ_JBHHMI010000036.1:0-42446 GCF_042136365.1 Paenibacillus enshidis
CAGATACTGTAGGTACGCCCAGAATCCTCACTCCACCATTCTTCTTCGGTATTTCTACCGCTTTGACTGGCGGGGGGAAGTAGCTGCCCGAGGACATCCGGTTCCAGATTTTATAGAGGTTGTCTTTCAGGTTGGCTTCAAACTCCTGAATCGACTCGTCGTCGACTCCGGCCGCTCCATTGTTCGCCTTGACCAGCTTATACGCTTCCCAAACCATGTGCCTTGAGATTTCATACGGCTTTGTTTTGTCCATTTGTTCCTCCCACTTTTGCGGTTGACGCATTTCCAAAACGGGATAACACAGCCCCTTCGCTCCGCCACCTTTTCAGTGGGTTCATCGCTACTACGGGCTATTCCGCCCCTATACTCCGCATCTGTACTTTCATCCTTGCGGGATTTCCGCTTGGATTTTTCCATTATCATCGGAGTCGTAGGTTCCCACGTTCCGATCAAGAGCCTGTGCTGCGTTCACGCCGCCTTCATGCCGGTCACCATCTGGACAGTAAACAGGTTTCCTCCAGACTCATCCCAGGCCAACGACTCCCTCCTGGTTTTGATGACATCCCTACGCTTTCGACACTTTATCAGCCATTGACTTGTGTTCGTCTCCGTAGCACTCACCTGACAGAGTCTCGCTCTGCCTTTTCCTTAACGCTCACCACCACGGCTTTTGTCCGCAGCAGCTTAAGGTGGTTTGGAGCCTCCGCCTGCACAGCGGCTCCGAGGGGCCCGCCCTCATCTCTTGTTCAGCATTGCTTGGCTCTTACGCGCCGCGCATTCGTGGCGCACTGTCGTCCGCATAGCGCACGAATCGATGCCCCCGGTTCTCTAGTTCCTTGTCCAGTTCATTCAGCATGATGTTGCTGAGGATCGGACTCAGGTTTCCCCCCTGTGGTACACCGATTTCCGTGTCCGCGAAGCGGTGCTTCACAACTACACCGGCTTTCAGGTACTTATGGATGAGCGAGATGAACCGTCCGTCTTTTATGGTTCGGGATAATACCTCCACCAGCTTGCTTTGATTCACGGTGTCGAAGTATTTCTCCAAATCCATATCGACGACATACTTGTACCCTTCCTGGATGGTTCTCTGGCTTTTCCGAATGGCATCGTGGGCGCTTCTCTTGGGCCGGAATCCGAAACTGCTCTCCGAAAACTGCTTCTCGTAAATCGGTGTAAGGACTTGAGCAATCGCTTGCTGGATCACTCGATCCACCACCGTGGGAATCCCCAGATTCCTTTTCTTCCCGTTCTCCTTCGGTATCTCTACCCTTCGAACGGGTTTCGGACGGTACGTTCCATCCAGAATGCATTGCTTGATGGTTTCTCCGTTCTCTCGGAGGTATTGTAGAAGTTCATCTACTCCCATCCCGTCGATCCCGTGAGATCCTTTGTTTGCTTTGACTCGTTTGAACGCTTTGTTCATGTTGTCTCTGCTCACCATTTCCTCAAGTAATTCATCCCTCGACTCGATTGCGTCGGTGCTGTCGGTTTCAGATATCCTTGCAGAATTGTACGCTCTCGCATATTCTCCATGTTCCGCATGTACCTTCTGCCTCGAGCCCTCTTTTCGAGGTTGGCTGCACTTCGTTCCTGTTTTGATATCTTTCATTGACTCACACCTCCTAAGGTTCGGCCCTTCCCTCTTGCCGCCTGGCTGCATGAGGTACTATGGCTTCTGCTGACTTCTCATGATAAATCTTGTTTCAACCGTGATTCGAAATCCATCTCCTCACGTCCATGAGACCTCCCACGGTAAGACGATTCCCTTTCCTTCCATGTACCCGCACCATTTACACTGGCATGTCCGTGTAGTGTATTGGACTTCGCTTTGTGCTGCAAGCTCATCCCATGTCCCGTGCCTGATGATGTTCGTGTTCCTCAGGTCAGAAGTTTGCCTCCGGCTTCCTTCAGATTCCACCTCGCGATGGACACCCTTGCCCTTGGCTAGTGGTTGGCCACTACCAGCCCCCACAGCGGACTTTCACCGCCTAGGTAATCGCCATGCGTGGCGCACAGCAAAATCCACAACCAGATTCGGTTGTGGATTTAACAAATGGAGGCGAGGGGAGTCGAACCCCTGTCCGAAGATAACGCCACATAAGCTTCTACGGGTGTAGTAACAGTTTTGATGGCAACTAATTAATCATCTGTACCTTACAAGCACAGTTCTGGACCAATCAGGTATTGACTCCACACAATAAAGCAAATTACCATTTATGATTTCAGCAACAATCGAAGGCTCGTATGTATTATCAATGATGGTAACCTGTTCTGCGATGGCTAAAGCAGGTTTAAGATTTTGTAACGACTGACCATATCGAAAACGAATATCCTCTTCAGCAATCCAATGTCCACCTTGCTCGACACGAGAAGCTACACGATCTATATGCATTTGGACATCTTGGAGGCCGATATAATACATGACAATCTTATATCCGGCTTCTTTGGCAATTTGCATATGCTTCAAAACAAATGTACCTGATAATGTCGTTTCAATAGCAAAGGGGTGGCTTCCCTTGATGAGAGAACGAATTCTTTTTACTGCTTCCCGTCCTGCTGACAAATCGGCACCTCTTGGATCATCAGGCTTTAATTCTCGTGCGATCTGGTCTGGGTCAACTAGCTCACCTAGCCATTCTCTCATCTGCAAGCTAATTGTGCTTTTGCCAGCCCCATTGGTACCCGCAAAAACCGTCATAATGGGTCGGGTATCATTCATTATATTCTAGCTCCCGTCGGTTGCCGGTTGCATCAAAAACGATCTCGAATTTATTCCCTTCTGCGTCTTCTCGTATACGTTTATTATTTTTTATATAATATATTGATGCACCTGATTCTTTGGCTTGCTTGCGTGCATGTTGGTTAGCTTTTTTAAGAATTTCTTGGAGCTGTTCTCGATTTGAAAGCATCTTGAATCCCTCCATCTTTATAATTACGCTTATTATATCATAAAGAGCCACCAACCAGATGACTGGTCGATGGCCTTTGACTTACTACGTATGGAGGCGAGGGGAGTCGAACCCCTGTCCGAAGATAACGCCACATAAGCTTCTACGGGTGTAGTAACAGTTTTGATGTCACCCTAGAGACTCCCTGTTACCGGATTCCCTTCGGGTCAGCCTGGTTGTCTTCTTCAGCTAGCCGCAGGCGGAGACTAGACAGCGTATCCCACTAAAGTTGAGCCCTCATCCCGGTACATGGGCGATACAGAGCGAGAGCACGTGTGCAGGTTATTAAGCTGCTACAGCGTAGTTAGTTGTTTGTTTGCCGTTTAATAGGCTTTAGCGTTGATGAAGCGGACGCGTCCCCACTACCCGCTACTCATGCTCGAACTATCCCCGTCGAATCCATAAACGCCCCCTCATTATAAAAGGGCTCCTGGATTAGATCCGGCAATGCCGGGCATAAGCAATGATCTATTCCACATCCTCCCCCTCCATAAAAAGGAAGGATGCTCAGAAGCATCAAGGTGCGGTGCTCATAAGAACACTACTCCGTCATTATACCATATATCAGCCTTAAAATATATACGTTCTGCTATACTGAGCGTATATAAAATACCCCAACCCAGTTCATCTGAACCTGCGCAAGCAACTTGTACCTGTACATCCAAATCCGCTTAACGTGCCACCTTCTGCTTCTCGCGCAGCGCACGCTGGATGTCACGCTGGGCATCCCGTTTGGCTGCCGAGTCTCGCTTGTCGTATTGCTTCTTGCCTTTACCAAGGCCAAGCAGCAGCTTCGCGTAACCGTTGCGGACATAAATTTTCAGCGGGACGATCGCATAGCCATCCTGCTTCGACAAACCCAGCAGCTTGTTGATCTGCTCCTTATGCAGCAGCAGCTTGCGCGTGCGGGTCGGATCATCGGGATTATGCCGGTTGCCCTGTTCGAACGGACTGATGTGCATGTTATGAATATGAATTTCTCCGTTGCGGATGGTTGCGAAAGCGTCGCTAATATTGGAACGCCCGTTGCGGATGGACTTAATCTCCGTTCCCGTCAGCACCATGCCCGCCTCATAGGTGTCCTCGATAAAATAATCATGGGAAGCTTTCTTGTTCTGGGCGAGTACTTTCCCGTCGGCTTTTTTCCCCATGACGATCACTCCCTCAATAAATTGATGTTCCTTTAACCAAAATAGCGCGGCCAGATATTAATTGTAGCAAAAGCGGCTCGGCAAAAGCAAGGATATCCGAGGCGCCGTCCGTGGCCTCTGAGGTAACGGACGGCCCACATGCAGGTCGTTCTGCCGTGCTTACGTATAAATCGTCTATAGATTGTCTGTCCGTTTATTTTTTCTTCTTACGGACAAAGGTTGCCGTCGCATTTCCGCCACTGCCGCCTTTGGACTTCTTCCGCTTGCGGCGCACCGGACTGCCGGCATCATTGCCCGGCGTCGCCGACTCGCCGATGAAGACGCCGCTCGCCGATGTCTTCTTGCGGCGGCTTCCACTGCCGCCGTTGCCACCTGCAGGCGAGTTGTAGCCGCCCTTGCCGCTACCGAACCCGAAACTGACCGCCGGAGCCGAAGCAGCGCCCCGTTCGGAGCGGCCTCTGTCGCCGCTCCGCTTGCCTTTTCCGCCTCCATTGCCGCCGGAACGACCCACTTCCGACGCTGCAGCCGCACCATCGCGACCGCCTCCATTACCGCTCCGCTTACCTTTGCCTCCGGAGCGGCTTCCTTCAGCGGCGACTGCACCGCCACGACCGTCTCCCTTGCCTCGACCGCCGCCGCCCTTGCCACGTCCACCTGGCCGTCCGAAGCCGCCGCCTGCCCAGTCAGGCCGTCCGCGCTCGCTGCGCGGCTTCATGTCCACCAGCTCGAAGTCGATGGTGTGCTCATCCATGTTGACACGCGCTACTCGCACCTTCACTTCATCGCCAATGCGGAATACGCGGGAGGTACGCTCCCCGATCAGAGCCATGTGGGCCTCATCGAAGTGATAATAGTCGTCCGTCAGGCCGCCCATCCGGATGAGACCCTCCACCGTATTTTCCAGCTCGATGAACATACCGAAGCTGGTAACACTGCTGATCATGCCGTCGAATTCTTCCCCGACCTTATCCAGCATGTATTCCGCTTTCTTCATCTGCTCTACATCCCGTTCGGCATCCACCGCAACCCGCTCACGCTCGGAGGACTGCTGCGCAATATCCTGCATACGGGAAGCAAGGTATTCCTGCCGCTCCGGCGAAAGCGTGCCACCGCTTTCCAGCACCTCCCGAATGACACGGTGAATGACCAGATCGGGATAACGCCGGATCGGTGACGTAAAATGCGAATAATATTCTGCAGCCAGCCCGAAATGGCCCGTGGACTCCGCATCATATTTCGCCTGCTTCATCGAACGCAGCATCATCGTGCTCAGCACGGTTTGCTCCTTCGTGCCCTGAATATCCTCCAGCAATGTCTGCAGCGCGCGCGGGTGAATTGAATTGCCGCGGCCTTTAATCTGAAAGCCGAAATTGGCGGCAAATGCCATAAAGTTCTGCAGCTTTTCCTGATCCGGGTCCTCGTGAATCCGATAAATAAACGGCACCTTCAGCCAGTGAAAATGCTCCGCCACCGTCTCATTCGCCGCCAGCATGAACTCCTCGATAATCTGCTCGGCTACGCTACGTTCTCTTTTAACAATATCGACGGCCTTGCCTTCCTCATCCACGATAACTTTGGCTTCGTCAAAGTCAAAATCCACCGCGCCCCGGTTCATCCGGTGGCTGCGCAGCTTCATGGCCAGCTCTTTCATCAGCTTGAAGGTATCCACCAGGTCCTTGTACCGCTCCAGCAGCTCCGGTTCCTCTTCGTCAAGGATTTTGCGAACGTTTTTGTAGGTCATCCGTTCCTTCGTCTTGATCACGCTTGTAAAAATATCATGCCGTACGACCTTCATATTCGAATCGAATTCCATTTCACACGACATCGTGAGCCGGTCTACCTGCGGGTTCAGGGAGCAGATCCCGTTGGACAAACGGTGTGGAAGCATCGGAATGACCCGATCCACCAGATACACGCTGCAGCCGCGGTTATATGCCTCCTGATCAAGCTTGGAGTTTTCGCGCACATAATACCCTACATCAGCAATATGAACACCGAGCAGGTAGTTTCCGTTTGGCAGACGCTCTACATTGACAGCATCGTCAAGGTCCTTTGCGTCTTCACCGTCGATCGTCACGATCGTTTTGTCGCGCAAATCCCGTCTCCCCTGGCGGATGATCTCATCCTCCGTAATGGAATCGGGAGCCGCCTCCGCTTCCCCCATAACCTCTTCCGGGAAAGACTCCGGAAGCTGATGCTTGCGGATAATGGACAGAATATCCACACCCGGGTCGTCCTTATGACCAAGAATTTCAATGATCTCACCTTCCGCAGCCGTACGGCCCTCGGGGTAATTCACAATTTTCACAACGACCTTCTGTCCATTGACCGCTCCATTAAAGCTGGGTTGAGGAATAAAAATATCCCGATTAATCCGTTTGTCATCAGGAATCACGAAACCGTACACTTCATGGCTCTGGAACACGCCAACCACCTGCAGAATACCACGCTCAACGATCCGTACCACTTCACCTTCCAGACGTCCGCCTGCAGGTCCTCTGGAGGTCACACGGACGAGCACGGTATCGCCGTTCATCGACCCCTTGAGATCATTGGCATGAATATAGACGTCAGGATGGTCCCTGTCCTCAGGAATGAGAAAAGCAAAACCCTTCGCGTGAGCCTGCAGGCGTCCGCGCACCAGATTCATTCGCTCCGGAACGCCGTAGCGGTTGCCGCTGTTGAGCAAAAGCTTGCCGCTTTCCTCCAAAGCGTTCAGCAGCTTGAGGAATTCCCTGAAATCCGCCGCACTGTCAATCCCGAAATGCTTCTCCAGTTCCTGGTAAGTCATCGGCTTGTATGCGGCATCCCGCATAAATTCAAGTATTTGTTCTTCTGTTATCATTTTGTCCACCTCGGGTGACCTTTAATTTTCGACCCATTTATCTCTGATCTGTTCCTGCAATACGTCCATGAGTGCAGGCGCCTCATCCGGTCAGGATATGACCAGTCCTAGTATACTCATACCCTAGTATACACAGATTCAATCTCCGGCATCCCCGCTCCAGTGTAAGTATGAATTTCCTATATTAGAATATCGCTTATTATGTATCTCGGTCACTGCCGTTTGAATATTTAAAAAGCCCCCGTTTCGGTTGAAACGAAGGCTTAAGTGTTCGTATTAGCTCACCAGGACGGCAACCAGAATGGCGACGATCATAAACGCCGCTCCAAGCCCGGCTGTAACACGCTGCAGGATCAGATCCATCCCGCGCGCTTTGGTTTTGCCAAACAGATGCTCCGCTCCGCCGGAGATGGCACCGGACAACCCCGCACTCTTACCTTTTTGCAACAATACAACCGCAACCACAGCAATGGACAATACAACGAGCACAATTTTCAAAAACAGTTCCATGTATTCCACCTCCTAAGCCTGAGCATCACTTTTATACATTAAAATGAAGAGTTCACGTTTCATAAACAGCATTTTTATTCTATCACATCCCTTCGTTTAACACAACCAAACTTCCCAAAATCTCCAACAGGCTTAGCCCGGCACAAAGCATGAAAGTATCACAACCCATAATATTTCTTTGCCATGTTTTATATATGCTGCACTGCGGCTCAAACGCGCGGATTTAACCGGCCGGACTTTGAATGGAAAACGCCTTCACTAGCCCTCGAAAGACAGTCATTTTTCAAAAAAACAGGGTATTCCCGGCCATATGGCGGGGAATACCCTGTTTTGCGTTTACTGCCGAATCAGACAATTATTTCTTCAGGTTGTAAAAGGACTTCAAGCCGTTGTATTGAGCCAGCTCGCCGAGATCGTCTTCGATACGAAGCAGCTGGTTGTATTTCGCGATACGATCCGTACGGGAAGGAGCACCGGTTTTGATTTGACCAGCGTTCGTTGCAACCGCGATATCAGCGATCGTGCTGTCTTCGGACTCACCGGAACGGTGGGATATTACCGCTGTGTAACCGGCGCGTTTCGCCATTTCGATCGCATCGAACGTTTCAGTCAGGGTACCGATTTGGTTCACCTTGATCAGAATGGAGTTGCCGATGCCTTCTTCGATGCCTTTGTTCAGACGCTCGGTGTTGGTTACGAACAGGTCGTCACCAACCAGCTGGATTTTGTTGCCCAGCTTCTCAGTAAGCAGCTTCCAGCCTTCCCAATCGTCTTCTGCGCAGCCGTCTTCGATCGTAACGATCGGGTATTTCTCAACCCAGGAAGCCAGCAGATCAACGAACTCAGCAGAAGTGAAGGATTTTCCTTCGCCTTCCAGTGTGTACTTGCCGTCCTTGTAGAACTCTGTGGAAGCTACGTCCATGCCGAGCAGAACGTCTTCGCCTGGCTTGTACCCTGCTTTTTCAATCGCTTCGATAATAGAGGACAGCGCATCTTCGTTGGATGTGAAGTTAGGAGCAAAGCCGCCTTCGTCGCCAACTGCGGTGTTCAGGCCTTTTCCTTTCAGAACGGATTTCAGGTTGTGGAAGATTTCCGCACCCATACGCAGCGCTTCCTTGAAGCTTGGAGCGCCTACTGGCAGGACCATGAATTCTTGCACGTCAACGTTGTTGTCGGCATGGGCGCCGCCGTTCACGATGTTCATCATTGGCACAGGCAGTTGTTTCGCGTTGAATCCGCCGAGGTATACATACAGAGGCAGACCAAGAGCGTCTGCAGCAGCGCGGGCTACAGCCATGGATACCGCCAGAATCGCGTTTGCGCCCAGCTTGCCTTTGTTAGGCGTGCCGTCCAGAGCGATCATCTTTTTGTCGATTTCGAGCTGATTTACAGCGTCCAGACCGATGACTTCCGGTGCGATCACTTCGTTTACGTTTTTAACGGCTTGCAGAACACCTTTGCCGAGGTAACGGTCTTTATCGTTATCGCGCAGCTCTACAGCTTCATGCGCACCTGTGGAAGCGCCGGAAGGAACGATTGCGCGTCCCATCGCACCGGATTCCAGATATACTTCAACTTCTACAGTCGGGTTGCCGCGGGAGTCAAGGACTTCGCGAGCGTACACGTCAGAAATAATAGTCATTGTACAGATCTCCTTTTGGTATGTTTATTCTATTTCTAAATTAGCACATCTTATTTACGTCCTGCAATCATGGACGTTCCAGTCATTTCCTTAGGCAACGGCAGACCCATCAGGTCCAGCAGCGTGGGAGCCACGTCAGCCAGGATACCGCCTTCGCGCAGCACCAGGTTTTCATCAGTCACGATGAACGGAACCGGGTTGGTCGTGTGAGCGGTGAAAGGACGTCCCTGCTCATCGATTTCCATATCTGCATTGCCGTGGTCGGCAATGATAACCACAGTACCACCTTTGGCCTTCACAGCGTCCACTACACGTCCAACGCACTCATCCGTCACTTCTACCGCTTTAATCGTAGGCTCCATTTTACCGGAGTGTCCCACCATGTCCGGGTTCGCAAAGTTCAGGATAATCGCATCATGCTTGTCGGACTCGATTTCCTTCACGCAAGCGTCCGCCACTTCATAAGCGCTCATTTCCGGCTGCAGGTCATAGGTAGCAACTTTAGGCGAATTAATCAGAACCCGTGTCTCGCCAGGAAGCTCGACATCACGGCCGCCGCTGAAAAAGAACGTCACGTGCGGGTACTTTTCGGTTTCGGCAATACGCAGTTGCTTCTTGTTATGCTGTACAAGCACTTCACCGAACGTATTGTCCAGATTCTTCGGTTCGTAAGCCACAAAACCGTTCACCGTTTCGCTGAACAAAGTCAGACATACGAAATGCAAATTTTCCGGGAATTTCGGTCCTCTGTCAAATCCGCGGAAATCCGCGTTGGTGAATACTTGAGACAGTTGGATGGCACGGTCAGGACGGAAGTTCAGGAACACAACGGAATCCCCGCTCTCCACCAGTCCTACCGGGCTGCCGTTTGCCTGGGTAATCACGGTCGGTTCCACAAACTCGTCAAATACGGACTTCTCATACGATTCACGCAGGGCCTGCATTGGATCCGTATATTTCGGACCATCTCCGTACACGATGGCACGGTAAGATTTCTCAACCCGTTCCCAACGCTTGTCGCGGTCCATTGCATAATAGCGGCCTTGTACGGTCGCTATTTTGCCAATGCCGCTTTCCTGAATCTTGGCAATCAGCTTCTCCATGAAACCAACGCCGCTGTCAGGCATGACGTCGCGTCCATCCATAAATGCATGAATATAAACTTCGTGCAAATCCTCTTTCTTCGCCAGGTCGATCATGGCGAACAGATGATCAATATGGCTGTGCACGCCACCATCGGACAGCAGTCCGTACAGATGCAGCTTCTTGTTGTTGTTCTTCGCGTTACGAACCGCCTCAACCAACGTTTCGTTATCGAAGAACTCGCCCTCCCGGATGGACTTGGAGATTCTGGTCAGATCCTGATACACAATCCGCCCTGCGCCAATGTTCAGGTGTCCTACCTCCGAGTTGCCCATTTGTCCTTCCGGCAGTCCAACCGCTTCACCGGACGCTGTCAGCGTCGTGTGCGGGTAAATGCTTAAGTATTTGTCGTAGTTCGGCTTGTTGGCCTGTGCAACGGCATTGCCTTCCACAGTGTCGCGAAGTCCGAATCCGTCCATAATAATTAATGCAACCGGTCTTGGTGCAGTCATGTTACTTCGCCCCCTCAACAAGCGCGATATAGGATTCCGGCTGCAGGCTTGCCCCGCCGACCAGTGCGCCGTCGATGTCGCTTTGACCCATGTATTCTGCTACATTTTCGGGTTTTACGCTGCCGCCGTATTGGATACGAACCGCATTAGCCGTGCTCTCGTCATACAGTTCTGTAATCAGCGTACGAATGTAGGCAATAACCTCATTGGCATCCTGCGCCGTGGAGGACTTGCCTGTTCCGATCGCCCAGATTGGCTCGTAAGCCACGACAACCTGTGCTGCCTGATCCTTGGCAAGCCCGGCAAAAGCCGCCTCTGTCTGCACTTTGCAAACTTCCTTCGTCTGTCCGGCTTCACGCTCTTCCAGCTTCTCACCGACACATACGATTGGAATCAGATCGTTGCGGAAGGCGGCGTGAACTTTCTTGTTCACCGTTTCATCCGTTTCCGCGAAATATTGACGGCGCTCGGAGTGTCCGATAATGACGTAGTCCACGCCCAGATCCTTCAACATGCGGCCGCTGATTTCGCCCGTATAAGCACCGTCTTCAGCGAAGTGAAGGTTTTGTGCTCCGATTTTGATGGAGGTTCCTTTTACAGCTTCCACCAGAGCAGGCAGATTCGTGAATGGCGCGCAGATCACGCTCTCCACACCTTCCACTTCGGCTTTGCCTTTTACGTTCTGAATGAAGTCTGTTGCTTCAGGAACCGTTTTGAACATTTTCCAGTTGCCTGCAATAATCGGTGTTCTCACTTTTTTCAGCTCCCTGCTAGTTACTTATCGTTCAATGCCACAACGCCCGGAAGCGCCTTGCCTTCCATGAACTCAAGGGAAGCGCCACCGCCTGTGGAGATGTGATCCATTTTATCAGCCAGACCGAATTTCTCGGCTGCAGCCGCGGAATCGCCGCCACCGATGATGGTGTAGCCTTCGGTTGCCGCGCAAGCTTCCGCTACTTCACGGGTACCATTCGAGAATGGCTCGATTTCGAATACGCCCATTGGCCCGTTCCAAACGACCAGCTTGGAGTTTTTGATAACATCTGCATAAATAGCACGGGTTTTCGGACCGATGTCCACGCCTTCCCAATCGGCAGGGATTCCGTCGATATCAACGATTTGCGTATTCGCATCAGCGCTGAAATCATCGGATACCACGATATCCACCGGCAGGTAGAAATTTTTACCCAAGCTTTTTGCTTTCTCGATAAAGCCAAGGGATACGTCCAGCTTGGAATCGTCCAGCAGGGACTTGCCGATTTCGTGGCCTTGTGCTTTCAGGAACGTGTAAGTCAAACCGCCACCAATGATGATGTTGTCTGCAAGGCTGATCAGGTTGTCGATCACGTCAATTTTGTCTTTAACCTTGGAACCGCCAATAATGGCCGTGAACGGACGATCCGGATTGGACAGCGCTTTGCCCAGGACGGACAATTCTCTCTCCATCAGCAGGCCGGATACGGCCGGCAGCTGATGTGCAATGCCTTCCGTGGAAGCATGCGCACGATGTGCGGCACCGAATGCGTCGTTGACGAACAGGTCCGCCAGCTCGGCAAATTGCTTCGCCAGTTCAGGATCGTTTTTCTCTTCGCCTGGATAAAAGCGGACGTTTTCGAGCAACAGTACGTCACCGTTTTGCAGCTCCGCCACTTGTGCTTTCACCGCTTCACCAACAGCCTCATCAGCCTTGGCTACAGGTCTGCCCAGCAGCTCGGACAGGCGTGCCGCCACAGGTGTCAAGCGCATGGATTCAACCACTTCACCTTTGGGGCGTCCGAAATGGCTTGCCAAAATAATTTTAGCACCTTTTTCGATCAGGTAGTTAATCGTTGGCAAGGTTTCACGGATACGCTTGTCGTCGGTAATTTTGCCGTCTTCCACAGGAACGTTGAAATCTACGCGGACAAACACTTTTTTGCCGCTTACTTCTACATCGCGAACGCTTTTCTTGTTCATATCCATACTCCTCCGCACCAGGGATTTGATGATGTGCACTACAAGAGGTTGTTCAAAAAGTCATCTTTTGATCACGAAGTAAATCAGGAAGCGGACTCGACATCGAATCTTGAATTCAGCCGGGCCTTCCGGTGCTCACGTACCCCTAGTACGCTCCGCTCCTCAGTCCCTAGCTTCATCCAACCTTCTCGGTGCTGAAAACCTGACTTTTTGAACTCTCACTACAAGGAAGTCATATATAAAGAGCGGAAACAATAGTCTGTTTCCGCTCTATGTGGTTGCATAACGCCAAGCCGTTATTACTTAGCCAGCTTCGCGAAGTGCTCCAGGGTACGAACCAACTGAGCTGTGTAGGACATTTCGTTGTCGTACCAAGCTACAGTTTTAACCAGTTGTTTGTCGCCAACAGTCAGCACTTTGGTTTGAGTTGCATCAAACAGGGATCCGAAAGTCATACCTTTGATATCGGAAGATACGATTTCATCTTCTGTGTATCCGTAAGTTTCCGGATCGGAAGCTGCTTTCATTGCTGCGTTAACTTCGTCTACAGTTACGTTTTTCTCCAGAACGGTTACCAGCTCAGTCAGGGAGCCAGTTGCAACCGGAACGCGCTGTGCAGCACCGTCCAATTTGCCTTGCAGTTCAGGGATAACCAGACCGATTGCTTTAGCAGCACCAGTTGTGTTAGGGATGATGTTCTCAGCAGCAGCGCGTGCACGACGGAAGTCGCCTTTCGCATGCGGAGCGTCAAGTGTATTTTGGTCGCCTGTGTAAGCGTGGATTGTAGTCATCAGACCTTCCACAACACCGAACTTGTCGTTCAATGTTTTAGCCATAGGAGCCAGGCAGTTGGTTGTGCAGGAAGCACCGGAGATTACAGTTTCAGTACCGTCCAGTGTGTCATGGTTTACGTTGTACACGATCGTTTTCATGTCGCCTGTAGCTGGCGCGGAGATTACAACTTTCTTAGCGCCGCCTTTCAGGTGCTTTTCAGCTGCTTCTTTAGTTGTGAAGAAGCCTGTGCACTCCAGCACGATGTCAACGCCCAGCTCGCCCCAAGGCAGTTCTTCAGGGTTGCGGTTAGCCAGAACCTTAACTTCTTTGCCGTTTACTTTGAAGAAGCCGTCATGTACTTCAACGTCTCCGTCGAAACGTCCTTGCGTTGTATCATATTTCAGCAAATGAGCCAGCATTTTGGCATCAGTCAAGTCGTTGATTGCTACTACTTCAATGCCTTCCACATTTTGAATACGACGGAAAGCCAGTCTGCCGATACGTCCAAAACCGTTAATACCTACTTTAACCATGAGTAAGTTCCTCCCAAGTTTTGTATGTTTTTATTTATTCAAGACAGGCGGTAAAGCCCGTCAAGACAACAATATTTAAAATATCTCCGTGAAAGAAATCAGCAATTGCGCGCGATAATCTCCGCTGCCGCTTCGTCGGTGACCAGAATATCTTCCTGTCCGAACCGCAGCACGGCCTGAATCGCCGCCGCCTTGCTTGCCCCCCCGGCGATGCCGAGCACGATTTCCGTCCGCTTAATGTCCTCGAGACGCAGCCCAATGGTGAGCATCCGGTGTACAACTACACCCTGTTCGTTAAAGTAGTAGCCAAAAGATTCAGCTACCGCTCCCTCAGCCTGGATCTCCGCCACCGTATCCGGGTCAAGCCTGCGCCTTTTCGCCATTGCCATGGCATTACCAATCCCGTGGATGATAATCCGGCTCTTGCGGATCGTCTCTACAATTTCCTGAATCATATGATCCTGGACAAGCGATTCATAGGCTTCCTGGCTCAACAAATCCGGTACATGCAGCAGTCTGTACTGTGCCCCTACGTTGCCAGCCATCTTGGAAACAATGGAGTTGGCTTGCATTTCCAGGCTTTCGCCCAAGCCCCCACGAGCCGGCACAAACCATCCGCCCTTCAGCGGTCCGCCCGGCGGTGTCGTCAGATGCTCCGCGACATCGGCAATGGTGGTTCCTCCGGTCACGGCCACAACGTCCTCATCCCCCATGACGCTCAGCAGCGCCTTGGCTCCCGCCCGGCCCAATTCCCGCTTGGTCATCGGCGACGTATCCGAATCACCCGGCACGACGATTACCTTGCGCAGGTTATATGCCTGACGGATTTGATCTTCAAGCAAAGACAATCCAAACAGCTCTTTGGCAATGGGTTCAAGCTGTTCCAGCAGCTCCCTGCCGGCTTCGCTCACCCGCATACCAATACTCTCAATCTCTATAAGGCCCTGGGCTTTCAAAAGATCGGTTTCGGCTCGCAGCACACGTTCGGTCATATGCAATGAAGCCGCAAGCGTTCTGCGTCCGATGACGTCTGACAGCATGATCTGATGCAGGATGGTATACCTTTTCTTCAATACATCCGTGAGATCTGGCAGAAGCTGCTTCTGAATTTCTAATATATTTCGCATGCTTTCCACTCCCGCAGACTTCCTACTGGTTCATATACATTTATGTTGCTTTATGCTGGCCTCAAAATGTCCCGGGTTAACTTTTTAAGTCCCACATTCATTTTAACCAATTCCAACCTCACATGCAAGTGTCAGAACCTATATTTCTCACTCCTCCAACCGATTATGCGCAGCGTTTTAGCATCCATTATTAACATAAAAGCCTTTCGTCAGACCACTGAAATAAAAACTTGCATTTTGCCCCAGAGTCACATATAATCATTTTTGTGTCCTATTTCAAAGGAATGTTAAATATGCGCCCGTGGTCCAACGGATATGACGTAGGCCTCCGGAGCCTGAGATCGAGGTTCGATTCCTCGCGGGCGCGCCATTTTTATTGATGTTATATATAAGTGTTTAACCAACGAGAGCGCTGAGGGCTCTTTTTTTTCACCGATAGTTTGACTTTCTTTGACTTTTTACTCGAAATTGTTTATGATGTGGTTAATACGGTAACAGTTTATTATGGAGACTTTACCTGTATCAGGTAGTACGTATCCTAGCACATATTTAAGGGAGGGTTTTACGTGAGCTACATTCCTATGGTCGTTGAACAAACCAACCGCGGTGAGAGAGCCTATGACATTTACTCCAGATTGCTGAAGGATCGCATCATTTTCCTCGGGTCTGACGTAAATGACGTGGTCGCCAACTCCATTATCGCGCAAATGCTGTTTCTGTCTGCGGAAGATCCGGAAAAAGACATCCACCTCTACATCAACAGCCCCGGCGGTTCCATCACAGCCGGCATGGCGATTTTCGATACGATGCAGTTTATCAAACCCGACGTATCCACCATCTGTGTGGGGATGGCCGCTTCCATGGGCGCATTCCTGCTGAACGCAGGCGCCAAAGGCAAGCGCTTCGCCCTGCCAAACAGTGAGGTTATGATTCATCAGCCTTTGGGCGGCGCTCAAGGTCAAGCGACAGATATCGAAATCCGTGCACGCCGTATCCTGAAAATGCGGGATAAGCTGAACCGCATCCTCGCCGAGCGTACCGGCCAGCCGCTGGACCGTATCGAGAAGGATACCGACCGTGACTACTTCATGTCAGCTGACGAAGCCAAAGAATACGGCCTGATCGATCAAGTGATTTCCAGCACTCCAACACCAGGAGTCTGACCCGTAACACAAGTCTTTTAAGTCCCATTTGCAAAAAAATCCGCCCCATGTTCCTGATGCAGGAACGCGGGACGGATTTTTCTTTTCTCCTGGATGATTACTTTCCGAGCGGCTTGGCCCCAGCAGGAAGAAGCTCCGTGAAAGCAAAAGGGAACTCCGGAATACCTGCCGCATAAGCTGTGTACTCGTACTGTTGGAAGAAGATGACGATGCCTGTGCCAGTGACGTAGAAACCCGGCTGATCCGAAAGCCCCTTAAAGTCTCCCAAATATCCGTTGGATGCCGGCACTTGTTTGAGCAGCTTGTTGTTCAGCGTTTTCTTGTAATCCGGGTTGGCCTTCAACACATCGCCCAGTCCAAGCTGCTTGCCGTCTGCCAGCGAGAACGTATACCCTGTGCGGGTCGTGGAGCCGTGAGCGCCGCCAAAATAGGAGTAGTCCTCCACAATCAGGCTGATATAACCTCCCCTGTTGTAGATCACGGCATAATTGCTTTCAAATTGATAAGGTCGGTCCGCGGTAGCTTCTCCGATCTCTTTGATTTGCTTCTTGATCTCTGCCAGCACCTTTTCTTCATGCTGCTTCAGCACGGCATTGATTTTATCAACACCTGCCTGGCTGCCTGTAAGCTGAGGGTATTTCAGATCGAAGTTCATCGTATCCGATTTTTCCCGAGACAGGCTTACCGTTTTGATGGAGACGGAATTCAGCTGGCTTTTGGTCATGCTGACCGTCTTGGCGGCTGCGTTCCAGGCAGCGTCAATGCCGAGGTAAGCCTTCAGGTGACCGATAGGAACATAGAGCCGGTTGCTGACCATCCGGGCCTGCATATCATACGTGTGCACCCCGTTTACATTGACGTACAGCTCATCGTACCCTGTTGTAATTT
The DNA here is from genome assembly GCF_042136365.1 of Paenibacillus enshidis. Taxonomy (NCBI): domain Bacteria; kingdom Bacillati; phylum Bacillota; class Bacilli; order Caryophanales; family Paenibacillaceae; genus Paenibacillus; species Paenibacillus enshidis. Next base: position 17,136 of record NZ_JBHHMI010000036.1, read on the forward strand.
TCAGCTTGTTATAGCCGGCACCGATCGTATAAGATTTCTCGGACGTATTATATGACACAGGCAGCTTCAGGTCATCCCTGAGAGCCGCTACAGGAATCAGGGTCTGCCCTTTGATCATGAGCCCTTTCGTTTGCAGGGTCTTGCCGTTCCATTTCAAGGTTACCTGAGTTTGCTGAACGGTTTGGGCTGCACCACCAGCTGCGTGCAGTTCGGAAAAAGCAGCAGTAACGCCACCGGTGACCAGAGCGGCCGCAAGCATTACTGTACCCAATCGTTTTGTGTGAATATTCATTTGTTAATATCCTCCTCTGATCCTTGACGCAAGTCGCGGGATGAAAAAACCATCTGAGTGATATATTAAAATACTTTGAGCCGGAAAATGTTACAGGCTGGGTTACAATCCTGACTCATTTCCGGCTCATTGATCACTTTCGTGTAATCAGTTCATTTCATACTGGGCACTTAACTGGGTATTGAGCTTAATTTCCCCTGGCTCTACCGCAGTGTTGGCGCCTGCAGAGTCTGCAGCCTTGGCCACAGCAGCCTCCTGATAAAAAACGGGCGGCTGGGCATTCTCCAACGATACATTAAGCAGGCTGCCCAATTGGCGCTTGGCCGCTTTAGCCACCGCACCCGCTTTCATCTGCGCGTTGGCGAGCGCTTTGGCAATCACTTCTTCTTCATACTTCTCCGGATTCTCTACCGTAAACCGGACACCGTCAATGTTGTTGGCGCCGGCACTTGCCGCTGCGTCAAGCAGCTGTCCAATCTTGGACAAATCACGATAAGCCACGTTCAGCGTATGATAAGCTGTATAACCTTTTAGCTTCTGACCCTCTTGTTCGCTGTAGGCGTAATCTGGCTGAACCGAAAACTGGGTTGTCTTGATATCCTTTGCGTTAATACCCCAGGTTGTCTTGAGCAGACTGTTCACTTTGTCCATGATCTGTGCATTCTCTTTCTGGGCGGCGACTGCCGTCTTCCCCTGCGTCTGTACACCGATGGACAGGTAGGCGATATCCGGACTTACTGAAATTTCACCTTCGCCATTTACACTGATGACATTACGGACCACGTTGGCAGCATCAGCATATACGGTTCCACTATAGTTCCCAAAGCCCAATCCGCCAAAACCGCCAACAAACACTGTTCCCGCCAGCAGCACCGCGCCCGCTGTTTTTGCCCACATTTTCATTTGTACCCGCTCCTCATGGCAGTTTTTTCATAAAATTGTTGTACCCTCTAGACGGAGATAGAGCCAAAAGGTTGCAGGACAATCTAAAAAAGGCCCCCTATCCGGGGACCTCCTTAACGAATTCAGCCGTACTTTACTGGTTTTCCAGCTCTTCCTTGCTGACCAGGCTAACTAAAGCGTTTACAGCCTGTTCTGCATCCGCACCTTCTGCACTGACATAAATTTCTGTGCCGGAACTAATCGCCAGGCTCATAATACCCATGATGCTCTTGGCATTTACTTTCTTGTCGTCCTTTTCCACAAACACTTCTGAGGAATATTTATTGGCTTCCTGTACGAACAATGCAGCAGGTCTTGCATGCAGGCCTGTTTTCAAACGTACAACTACCGGATGTTTGGTCATGAACAACGGCTCCCCCTTTATGAGTAAATTGACAAATGAATCTAAAATCACATTTATTCCATTTTATTTATCACATTATACCATCAACCCGAATCATAAACTAGAAAAAAAACAGGCACCCATCCCCGTGCGTGCCTGTCAGACGGGCTACAGGATCAATCCCCGCTCTGCCCGGACCTTGTCAGCCAGCTCATCAATCTTCCGCAGACGATGGTTTACCCCGGATTTGCTGACCGTGCCCTTCAGCAGCTCTCCGACCTCTTTCAGATTCATGTCCGGGTGGGCCAGGCGTATTTCAGCCACTTCGCGAAGTTTGTCCGGCAGGGTATCCAGCCCGACCTCCTTCTGCAGCAGCTTGATATTTTCGATTTGACGGACCGCCGCGCCGATCGTCTTGTTCAGATTCGCGGTTTCACAGTTGACGATCCGGTTGACCGAGTTCCGCATGTCACGCATGATGCGCACATCCTCAAACTTGAACAAAGCCTGATGAGCACCGATAATGCTCAGGAACTCAATAATTTTCTCGCCTTCCTTAATGTAAAGAATGAACCCCTTCTTCCGTTCAATACAACGGGCATTCAAATGAAACTCATTCGCGAGATCCACCAGTGCCTGGCAGTGTTCTTCATACATCGAGGCAATTTCCAGATGATAGGAAGAGCCCTCCGGATTATTCACCGAGCCCCCGGCCATGAACGCTCCCCGCAGGTAAGCCCGCTTACAACAGTTTTTCCGGATTATTGCCGGATTAATCCCGTCTGTAAACAGAAAGCCCTCCGAGACGATGTACAGCTCCTTCAAAATCTCTTGAACCCGGTCCGGAATGCGGACAATGTACACATTGTTTTTCTTGAGCCGCATTTTCTTGCGGACCAGCAGCTCGGTATGCACTTGAAAATGCTTTTTAATGAAGGAGTAAATGCGCCTTGCGATCGCGGCGTTTTCAGTGGAAATGTCCAATACCACTTTTTTGTTCGAAACCTGCACGGAGCCTAGCATCCGGATCAATGCCGACAATTCGGCCTTCTCACAGCAAGGCTGGCCTTCAATCATCGTCAGCTCTTTTTTCGTTTGAGCCGCAAAAGACAAGGGACTCACCTCCTTCTTAAAATCCAGTTTTGCACGAGCTGATAGATGTGCTGGCTCAGCCTGTCGGCATCATGCCTTAAATATGTTCTGAACAGCACCAGTGTATCAGCCACCACTTTATACCCCTGTCCGGTCACCGATTCCAGGTCCAGCTGAACCGGCCTGGCGCCCTGTTCTGCGTATTTATCCAACACCTGGGCCGGAATGTCCCCGTTATTGACGATCACGTAGTCAAAAAGCTGATGACCTACATGATCGTAAACAGCCTGCAGGTGATCCCCTACACTGTAATTATCAGTTTCCCCCGGCTGAGTCATGACATTGCATATAAAAATCTTGACCGCCTGTGAAGCCACGACCGCTTCGGCCAGCTTGGGCACAAGCAGGTTGGGAAGAATGCTCGTATACAAGCTTCCCGGTCCTATCAAGATAGCATCAGCCCGCTCGATCGCCTCCACCGCCTCAGGCAACGGTTCCACGTGAGTCGGCTCAAGGAAAACACGTTTGATGCGGCCACCGGCTTCCGGGATCTTGGACTCGCCCGAGACCACGCTTCCGTCTTCCATTTCCGCATGCAGCACCACCGCTTCCCCTGCCGCAGGCAGCACCCGACCGCGTACGGCAAATACACGGCTCAGCTCACGAACACCAGTAACAAAATCACCCGAAATATCGGTCATGGCCGCCAAAATGAGATTGCCCAGACTGTGGCCCGCCAATCCCGACCCTGAGCTGAAGCGGTATTTGAGCAAATCCGCCATCAGTGGCTCAACATCGGCCAGGGCCGTTAGTACGTTGCGGATATCACCAGGCGGGGGCATTTGCAACTCGCTGCGCAAGATGCCGGAGCTGCCCCCGTCGTCAGCAACGGTAACGATCGCCGTGATATCCAGCGGCTTCTGCTTTAATCCCCGCAGCATGACGGACAAGCCCGTTCCCCCGCCCATCACGACAATGCGCGGACGCTCCAGCTGTGGTCCCGCTAATTTCATAATTTCACCTCTATATCAATGCCGATCCCGATCCGCGTCCCGATGGCTTACCGCAACGGCCTCCGTTTCACTCGTTCCAAGCATTTTCCCAAGATATTCGGAGATGGCCACCGACCGGTGCTTGCCTCCGGTACATCCTATACCGATAATGACCTGACTCTTGCCCTCCTTGCGGTACTGCGGGATGAGGAAATGCAACATATCCAGCAGCTTTGTCAGAAAGGTCTGGGTTTCTGGCCACTTCATTACATACTCATATACGTCGCTGTCCATCCCGGTATGCGGCCGCAAGGTCTCTATATAATGCGGATTCGGCAGAAAACGCACATCAAACACAAGGTCTGCGTCAATAGGGATACCATATTTGAATCCGAAGGACATGATGTTAATGGATAGCAGACTGCTTTCCAGGTGAGAAAACCTGGATATAATACGCTTTTTTAGCACAGAAGGCTTCATCGTGCTGGTGTCGATGACCTGTGTCGCCGAACTTTTGAGATCCTCCAGCAGCTTGCGCTCCATACGGATGCCGTCAAGCGGCATGCCGTCCGGGGCAAGGGGGTGGCGGCGCCGGCTCTCTTTATAACGCTGAACCAGGACGCTGTCATTGGCATCGAGAAAAAGAATTTCACAGTGAATCGTAAAATGATCTTTAATATAATTCAAGGATTCCGAGAGTGCTGTGAAAAATTCCCGGCCACGCAAATCGATCACCAGCGCTACCTTGCCAATTTTGCCGTTGGACTGCTCAATCAGCTCCGCAAATTTGGGAATAAGGACAGGCGGCAGGTTATCAACGCAAAAGAAACCGAGATCCTCCAGGCTCTGTACGGCGATTGTCTTGCCCGCACCGGACATCCCTGTAATAATAATCAGCGTTGCGCCTACCGACGGTGCCGTGTTATTATTCTCCGACATGTTCCTTCTTTCCCCTTCCCGTAATCCAAAATGATAAGCCGGGCTCTAGGACCGCAGAAGCAATCCGGCTGCTCCGACGATACCGGCGTCATTCCCCAGCGTAGCCGGCACAATGGACGTGCCTCGCTGAAGCGGCTCCGGTGTCAGCTTGGCGAACACCTGCCGCAATTCGTCGAACAGAATGTCGCCCGCCTTGGATACGCCGCCGCCTATAATGAACATTTCCGGGTTTAAGAGCGCAGCAGTTGTCGCCATGGCTTTACCCAGATAAAAAGCGGCCCGGGCAACAATACGCAACGCCACTTCGTCCCCGGCCTTGGCCGCGTCAAACACACCCTTGGCCGCAATTTTCTCTACCGTTGCAAGGGACGTGCGATCACCACGCTCCACCGCATCGTTGGCCATGCGGATAATGCCCGTGGCTGAAGAGACTGTCTCCAGACAGCCCATTTTGCCGCAGCCGCACTGAATCGCTTCGAGGTCAGGCACAACGGCGATATGACCGACTTCCCCTGCCATGCCAGAGAAGCCCTGATAAATTTTACCGTCAATAATAATGCCGCCGCCTACACCAGTCCCCAGTGTGAAGCATAGACAATTGTCCACACCCTTGCCTGCTCCGGCCCAGGCTTCGCCCAGTGCCGCTACGTTGGCATCGTTATCAATTTTGACCGGCTTCGCCAGCCGTTCCTCTAATAGGGCCCGAATCGGCACATCACGAAAACCTATATTCGGCGCAAGCACGACAACTCCATCACGCACGTTCAGAAAACCCGCAATACCGGCGCCAATCCCCTCCAGCTGCTCCCAACCGAATGGCGATTGCTCCACAATAAGTCTTACGTACTTCTCGATATTGGCCAAGACGGAGTCCACACCCTTAGCCACCTCGGTGGGACCTTCATAGGTATGCAAAAGCTGCCCTTCCACATTGCAGATGCCGACTTTGATTGTCGTACCGCCCAAATCCACGCCGATATAGATGCTTTCAGACATGTTACAAGCCACCTTTTTCTATACATATAATGTTGTTACCGGTCTATAATACAGCACCGGCAAACGATGGTTCCATATCGCAAGTCTCGTATCCAACTATAAGCGAACCTCCCCATCCGGTCAAGGCGCGGAAGCCGCTCCGGGAGTGTGAGGAATACTTGTGCCCGGCAAAATTTTGTGTCCCCCGATTACCTCGTCTTCCGCTAAAAAGCACCCGCGCAAGAAATGCTGTGCGGGTGCTCCCGGTGAAACAATCGCTGCAAAGCAGAGCAAGCTTCTACAGGTTACTTATCAAGTGTTTCACTCCAGTCATGCACTTCACTGCCTTCGAGGAATTTCTCGGCATCCATGGCTGCCATACAGCCTGTGCCTGCCGCAGAAATAGCCTGACGGTAGCGGTTATCCTGCACATCGCCGCAGGCGAAGACGCCCGGAATATTCGTCTCGGTTGTACCCGGCTTCACTTCAATATAACCCTGGGCATCGGTCGTAATTTGTTCTGCCAGGAAGCCTGTGTTAGGGGTATGTCCAATCGCCACGAATACGCCGTCCGCTTCCATCAATTCCTCCTGGCCGGTCTCATTATTGAGCACCTTCAAGCCTTTTACTCCGTTGTCGCCTGCAATGACTTCAATCGGAGTACGGTCCAGCGCCCATTGGATCTTTTCGTTATCACGGGCACGGTCCTGCATGATTTTGGAGGCACGCAGCTCCTCACGGCGGTGAACCAGTGTCACTGAGGAAGCAAATCGTGTCAGGAAGCTCGCTTCTTCCATGGCGGAATCGCCGCCGCCGACAACCACGATCTTCTTGCCGCGAAAGAAGAAGCCGTCACAGGTTGCACAGGTGCTGACCCCGCGTCCCACGTTGTCCTGTTCGCCAGGGATACCTAAATATTTGGCAGAGGCACCAGTCGCGATGATGACAGATTCAGCTTCCAGCACACCTTGTCCTTCGACCTTGATTTTGAAAGGACGCTTGCTGAAATCCACTTCCTCTACCCAGCCGGATTTGAATTCCGCGCCGAAGCGTTCAGCCTGCTTGCGCATGTTGTCCATCAATTCGGGTCCCATAATCCCTTCCGGAAATCCGGGGAAGTTCTCGATTTCGGTCGTCGTCGTCAACTGTCCGCCCGGCTGCATGCCTTCGATGACAAGCGGATTCATGTTGGCACGTGCCAGATAAATCGCTGCTGTATATCCTGCAGGGCCTGTTCCGATGATAATGGATTTGTACATAGATGGTACCTCCTTCATAATTTATATTTTGTTATACCTTCTCGGTAAAAGAAGGGAATCGCTGGGCGATTTTCTGCTTGATCCCGCATACACTGTCAATCTGGCGAGCGTAACGGCTGACGGTGGATACCGAAATGCCGTATCGGTCGGCAATCTCTCTATAGGTTGCCCGTGTGTGATGCATTTTGGCTGTCAAATACTCAAGAGCCGCCGCCCAGCCTTCCACATGCTGAATGGAAAATCCCTCCGGGCTGATCCGGTCCAGGTACTCGAACCACAGGTCTTTCAGATCATTCTGCCGGGCGATGTCATAACGCTTGCCCATCACGGAAAATGCCTTATCCAGCACTGCCTGGATCTGCGGATCGGCGGCCGCTGTTCTCTGCTCCAACGGCTGCTCCCCTGGCTGACCGGCAGACACGAGCGCGTGCGCAGGCATCCGGCTTGCATCCATATCCTGCAAAGCGGCCCTTGCCTGCTCTCTCAAGGCCGGAGCCTGAGTCGTATCGGCAAGCAGCAAGCCGAGCGCTTCCCGCACCTCTTCGTCTCCAATGAGCGTCAGCGCTTGAATGACCTGGGACTTCGTGGCATCGTCCCCATGGCGGAGTGCCCAGAAGAACGAAGACCTGACAAGCGGGTCTTTCTTCATTTCCTCCGGCACATTGCGGCTTCCGTACTTCTCCCACAGCTTGAATTGCTCATCAAATGGCAGATGATAATGGTAGCTGAGCTTCTCCATAGGCTTGCTCCTGCTGCGGAGCTCATGCAGCCGGGACAGATAAAACCGCGGTGTCTCCGAAGCCGGGTCGAGCTTCTTGACTTGCTGCCACAGCCGTTCGGCCTCCTCATACCTCCCCGTATTGCTGGCGGCCACGGCCGCGTAGTGATACAGGGATGCATCCGTCTTGTTCCCGCTGTCCTTCAGCAGCCGGCGGAAGTGCTTGTAGGCCTCCTCGTGGCGGCCCATGATGCCCATCGTCGTCCCCAGCTTGAATACCTGGTCCTGCTGAAAGGGCACGATGACCGCCAGGCTCTCCAGCAGCACATCAAGATGGGGTCCTCCGCCCTCATTCTGATAAAATATAGCCAGGTTGCAGAGCGCATGCAGATTGCCTGGATCATCCTGCAGCACCCGCAGAATGGTCCCCTTCGCCTTTTCGAACATTCCCATATAATAATAGGAAAGCGCCAGGTTATTGCGTGCCGCCAGCAGATCGGGCTGGTCACCAGAGATTTTCTCCAGCAGCTTTGCAGCCTGTGCAAATTTGCCTTCCTCCAGCAGCAGACGGGCCTGATCGTGCTCAACGGCTCCCTGCCGCGCTTTGATCCGGTTCAGCTTGGTCGGCCGGTTCAGCTCATAATACAGCAGCTCCATCATGTCTTCCGCTTCCTCCAGGAAATGGCCCTCCTCATCTTCCTCCAGATAGGTTACAAGCGCGGTCTCGGCCGCCTCGAACTGTTCCATGTTGGCATAGTTGTTCGCCATATAGAAGTAGCATTCCGTCATCGACGGACTGACATTTTGCAGAACGGATTCCAGCACCTCATTCGAGCCCTGGTAATCGCCCATCTCAGATAATATACCCGCCATATTGCAATGATTTACCGGATTATCCGGTTCATATTCCACAGCCTTGCGAAAATATTTCAATGCCTTGTCATAATGATTGCGATCCAGCGAGCGGACGGCTCTCTCAAAGAAAAAAGACGCGTCAAGACGCAGGGCAATAATATTGGGGCGAGTGTCCGTAACCCGCAGGTTTTTGCCTTTCATAATAACAAAGGCACCTCCTTTAACTTGCTATTGAGCCTATACATTATAACATAAGTTTGAAGCGCTGCTCATCCCATTTGAAAGCATGTTTTCTGTAATTTCACCCAAATGGTTTCATAGAACGCAGCTCAAAGACACGGGCTTTATATACCCGCGTCTTTGAATAGAGTCGCTATAGATCCGCCATCCACAATGATGCGGACAGCGCGGGCCAGCATCGGGGCGACGGGAAGCACCGTAAGCCTGTCCGGAACCTCCTCCGGCAGCTGAATGGAGTCCGTAATCACAATCTCCCGGATATAAGGATGCTTCAGCTTCTCCAGAGCGGAGCCGGAGAACAGTCCGTGGGTGGCGCATACGATGGCCTCTCCTGCCCCTTTCTCCTTCAGCCCCTCAACCACATTAACGATCGTAGAACCGGTATCGATTAAATCTTCAATAATAATCGGCGTCCTGCCTTCCACGTCACCTATAAGATGCGTAATGACGGATTCATTGTGGGCCGGTCTTTTCTTGATCATGATGGAAAAAGGCGAGTCCATACGGTTCGCCAGCTTCTCCGCCATGGATGCCCTGCCTGCGTCCGGCGATACGATCACAGGCTTTTCGATACCGCTCGTCCGCAAATATTCACTGATGAGATCAAGCGCGGTCAGATGATCCACCGGAATGTTGAAAAAGCCCTGTATGGCTGCTGCATGCAGATCCAGCGTAACCACTCGAGACGCCCCTACCGTTGTCAGCACATCGGCCACCATTTTGGCGGAAATGGGTTCACGCGGCGCCGACTTGCGCTCCTGGCGGGCATAACCGTAATAGGGAATAATAATGTTGATGGTACGTGCCGAAGCCCGTTTGGCCGCGTCGATCATGACCAGCAGCTCGACGAACAGTTCATTGACGGGGTGAGCCAAAGACTGCACAAGAAAAACGTCACAGTTCCGAATGCTCTCTTCATAATGCACATAAATTTCACCGCTTTTGAAACGGGACAGCTTGATCTTGCCCAGCTCAACGCCGAGCTTGTCGCAAATATCGCGGGCAAGCCTCGGATTCGAAGATCCGGAAAAAATACGCAAGGACGGTTGCATCGTTTTCCTCCTTCGGCAGCTTTACGGTCTCGAACATAGGTAACCCAGTCTATTGCTCGTATACTTTGATTTATATTTAGATTTCACTCTAAACGCGGTCTGGCTTCTTTGAATGTACGTCGATAGACGTTTTTATTATACCTTTCAGGACCGCCATATGGAAATAGCCGGTCATTTGTAGAAATAACCAGCTTGAACATATTTTATATGGTTAGCTTTACGCTAGAACGTTCCCTTTTTTCAAAGACAGCCAGCTCACGATAACCAACCTTGTAAAGCAACTCGCGGGCCTGATCCAGATGCTCTGACAGCTTTTCAGGCTGATGTGCGTCAGAGCCTACGGTTACAGGGATGCCGAGACGATGCGCTTCCTCAAGCATGCGCCTGCTCGGGAACATTTCCGCGCACGGCTTGGACAGGCCGGAGGCGTTCAGCTCCATGGCGCGGCTGCTGCGCGCCACCGCGGCAAGAGCCCCCTTTTCCAATGCACGCAACTCCTCTTCCTGCTCCGGAGCAGGCTTATGCCCGAACCTTTTGATTACGTCCAGATGCCCCATGATATCATAAAAGCCCGTGGCGGCGGCTTTGGCTACGGCGTCATAGTATGTACGGTACACGCTGAGCACATCCTTGCCCTCCCAATGATGCACCTGACGGAAATCCGTCACATCCCATTCGCCCAGAAAATGCACCGATCCGATGACATAATCCCAAGGATAAGAGACAACAATGTCCTCAATCTGCCGCTCCCAGCCTTCGATATAATCCCCTTCAAGGCCGACGCGAATGTCGATCTGCCCACGGTAGCGCTCTTTCAGCTCCAGACATTCCTCCACATAACACGGCAGCTCCTCCATTGACATGGCCATCTCCGGGTAATAATCCGCCGGATTCACATGCAGGAGCGGCATATGGTCGGACAAGCCCAGCTGATCCAGCCCGAGGCGGATTCCCTGCTGAACATATTGCTCAAGGCTCCCGGACGCATGTCCGCAGCGGGCATGATGCGTGTGGTAGTCAATACGCATAAACGCTACTCCTCTGCAAAGTGATAAATTCAAGCCGTTGCGAAAAACTAATCCCTGCGTGGCCGTTCATGTCTGCGGTTCAGCTCGGCCATAATGTCGTCCAGCGGCAGCTTCCGCTCCTGCAGCAGCACTAACAGATGGTAGATCAGGTCGCTGACCTCAAGCCGCAGCTCATCGTTATCTTTATTTTTGGCGGCAATAAGGGTCTCGGAAGCCTCTTCGCCGACTTTTTTCAGAATTTTGTCCACGCCCTTGTCAAACAGATACGTCGTATACGCGCCTTCCGGGCGCGTCCGCTCCCGTTCCGCAATGACAGCCTCCAGCTCGGCCAGCACCGCAAACCGCCCGCTGCCTGAGCGTGCTGCCCTCTGCAGTCCTGGGTCCGTGCCGACGGCAATGTCACGATAAAAGCAGGTCTCTTCCCCGGTGTGACAGGCCGGGCCCTGTGGATTCACCTGAACGACCAGACTGTCCCCGTCGCAATCCAGGCTCATCCGAACGATCTGCTGTGTATTGCCGGAAGTGGCCCCCTTGTGCCACAGCTCCTGCCTGGAACGGGACCAGAACCACGTCTGACCGGTTTCCAGCGACAACCTCAAGGACTCCTGATTCATATAGGCCAGTGTCAGCACCTGTCCCGTAGCCGCATGCTGCACAATGGCCGGGACGAGACCCGAAGCGTCCCAACGGATATGTTCAAGAAGCTGCTCCAGAGAAAGCTCCTGCCGTATATCGTCACTCATCGTATTTCCACTCCTCTGTCCTTCAAATCACGCTTCAATTCAGGGATCGCAATTTCTTTATAATGAAAGATGGTCGCCGCCAGCCCCGCATCCGCCTTGCCCTCGGTGAACACATCATAGAAATGCTCCTTCCGCCCGGCTCCGCCGGAGGCGATGACCGGAACGCCAACCGCATCCACGATAGCCGAGGTTAACGGCAGATCAAAGCCGTCCTTCGTGCCATCCGCATCCATGCTGGTCAGCAAAATTTCACCGGCTCCCAGCCGCTCCGCATCCTTGGCCCAGGCTATTGCACGGATGCCGGATGGCTTTCTGCCGCCATGAGTATAGACCTCCCACTCGCCCCACGCCTCGTTATATTTCGCGTCGATCGCCACGACGACACACTGGGAGCCGAAGCTGCGGGCTCCGTCCGTAATCAGCTGCGGATTGAGCACAGCAGCTGTGTTAATGCCAATCTTGTCCGCCCCTGCGCGCAAAATCCGTTTCATGTCTTGCACTTGGGAGATTCCTCCCCCTACCGTAAACGGAATCTTAATTTCTCCTGCGGTCTGGCGTACGACTTCCTCCATGGTCGCCCGGCCTTCCACAGACGCCGAGATATCCAGAAACACAATCTCATCGGCACCTTCGCGGTCATACAGAGCAGCCAGCTCCACGGGATCGCCCGCATCGCGCAGATTCACAAAATTAACACCTTTGACTACCCGTCCGTCCTTCACGTCCAGACATGGGATAATGCGTTTCGCCAGCATTGCTGATCCCCCTTTTCCGCTTCCTCGGTTAACGGGTTATGCCCGCCACGGCGCCAACCGCTTCCTTCAGGTTGATGCTGCCTGTATACAGCGCCTTGCCGACGATCGCACCACCGATGCCTTCCTGCGCATGGACAGACAGCTTCAGCAGGTCATCCATCACGCTCACTCCGCCAGAAGCGATTACCGTGCGTCCGCTGGCTTTAGCGAGAGAGAGTATTGCCTCTACATTTGGCCCCTGCATCATGCCGTCCCGCGAGATATCCGTGAAGATGAACGTCTCCGCCCCTTTGGCCGCGAGCTCGCGCGCGAGCTCTTCTGCCTTTACCTCCGACGTTTCCAGCCAGCCTCTTGTCGCCACATAACCGTTCCGGGCGTCCAGCCCAATGGCAACCCGGTCTCCGTACGCCCCGAGCACCTCTTCCGTGAATGCGCGGTCTTCAATAGCGGCTGTACCGAGAATGACGCGGCTTACCCCAAGGGTCAGCAGCCGCTCCACATCACTGCGGGTGCGCAGGCCGCCTCCTACTTGCACGGGGACACTGACCGCAGCTGCAATTTGCCCGATCAGCTTATCGTTCACAGGGTGCCCGGCCTTGGCACCGTCCAGGTCAACCAGGTGGATGAATGTGCCTCCAAGTCGCTCCCACTCTTGTGCGACCTCAAGCGGGTTATCATTATAAACCGTTTCACGGTTATAGTCTCCCTGGATCAGACGCACACACTTGCCGTCACGAATATCAATGGCTGGATAGATCGTAAACATGACTGCCTCCTTAACTATGCTGAAATTAGCTGTATTATGAGTTCTGCCCTTCCGGCTTTCGCACGGCTCCCGTCAATGCAAGGAAGTTACCGAGCAGCTTCATGCCGAGCTGGCCGCTCTTTTCCGGGTGAAACTGCATGCCGTATACCGAATCCCGACCAACAATCGCCGTGACCGGTCCGCCGTAATCCGTTACGGCCAGCAGATCGGAGGCTTGCTCCGTCTTGGCGTGATAAGAGTGCACAAAATAGACATGCCCCTCTTCAAGTCCCGCAAACAGCGGGTGATCCTCCTGCGAGAAATACAGCCGGTTCCAGCCCATGTGCGGCACCTTCAAGCCTGAAGCGGACGGGAAGCGCACAACCGTTCCCGGCAAAATATCAAGCCCTTCATGCTCTCCGTATTCCTCCCCGCTGCTGAACAGCAGCTGCATCCCGAGACATACGCCAAGCAGCGGCTGCCCGGCGGCGGCCGCTTCCTTGACGACGCGGTCCAGACCGCTGCCGCGCAGATGGTCCATCGCGTCTCCGAAGGCGCCTACCCCTGGCAGGATGACGCCGTCGGCGGTCCGAATCTCAGCTTCGTCACCCGTGACAACAGCCTCATAACCGAGCCGCTCCACCGCCTTACTGACACTGTGCAGGTTGCCTCTGCCGTAATCCACAATTGCAATGGCCATGGATTACAGCACCCCTTTCGTGGATGGCACCCCCGTCACACGCGGATCGATGCTGGTCGCTTCATCAAGCGCGCGGCCCAGCGCTTTGAACACCGCTTCAATCATATGATGAGTGTTCTGGCCGTAATGAACGATCACATGCAGCGTCATCCGCCCCTCCAGCGCGAGCTTCCACAAAAATTCGTGCACAAGCTCAGTGGAGAAGCTGCCTACCTGTTGGGAAGGATACTGTGCCCGGTATTCGAAGTGCGGGCGGTTGCTCAGATCGATTACCACCTGTGCGAGCGCTTCGTCCATAGGAACAAACACGCTGGCATAACGTTTGATCCCCTTTTTATCACCAAGGGCCTGCAGCAGCGTCTGCCCCAGACAGATTCCGATGTCCTCCACTGTATGATGATCATCGATCTCGATATCGCCTTTGGCGTCGACCTTCAGGTCGAACTGGCCGTGCTTGGTGAACAGGTCGAGCATATGGTTCAGAAAAGGCACATCCGTCTCGATCTCCGACTTCCCTGTTCCGTCCACCGTAAATGCCAGCTGGATATCCGTTTCATTCGTTCTGCGGCTTACTTCAGCCGACCGTACCTGTCCGTTGCCGATATTATCCATCCCTTATCCCGCCTCTCCTTCGTTTTGCAGCCGGATCCCGATCGCCCGGGCATGCCCTTCCAGGCCTTCATGGCGGGCCAGCTCCATGATCGCTGCGCCATTCTTGAACAGGGCTTCTTTACTGTAATAAATCAAGCTGGATTTCTTGATAAAATCGTCCACGTCCACCGGCGAGGAGAATCTCGCCGTCCCGTTCGTCGGGATGATATGATTAGGCCCGGCAAAATAATCGCCTACCGGCTCCGAGCTGTATGTGCCAAGGAAAATGGCGCCCGCATTTTCAATCAGCCCGGCATACGCCATCGGATTCTCCACCATAATCTCCAGATGCTCCGGAGCGAGGCGGTTCACGACTTCGATGCCTTCCTGCAGCGTGTCTGTCACGATAACCGCCCCATATTGTTCAATAGAGGCGGAGGCAATTGCACGGCGCGGCAGCTCGGCGAGCTGCTTCTGCACCTCGGCCGATACGGCTTCAGCCAGCCTGCGCGAAGGGGTGACGAGAATGGCAGAAGCCATTTCGTCATGCTCCGCCTGGGAGAGCAAATCCGCCGCCACATAAGCCGCATTGGCCGTATCGTCCGCGAGCACGACAATTTCGCTCGGCCCTGCGATGCTGTCAATATCGACGGCTCCGTATACCTCGCGCTTGGCGAGCGCTACGTAAATATTGCCTGGACCACATATTTTATCGACCGGCTGGATGGTCTCCGTTCCGTACGCCAATGCCGCAATGGCCTGCGCGCCGCCAATCCGGTACGCTTCCGTTACCCCTGCTTCGGCAGCGGCCACCAGCGTATAGGGATCGATCCCGGCCTTGCCGCCGGTTGCGGGCGGAGTGACCATCACGATCTCGGGAACGCCGGCAACCTGTGCCGGGATGACATTCATCAGCACCGAGGAAGGATAAGCGGCCTTGCCGCCAGGGACATATACGCCGACCCGTTTCAGCGGGCGGATGATCTGTCCGAGCAGGCTTCCGTCCGGCTGCAGATCCATCCACGAGTTGCGCTTCTGCTTCATATGAAATGCGCGGATATTGGCCGCCGCGGCGCGGATCGCCTCAAGGAAGGATGGCTCCACCCGGCTGTAAGCCGCCTGCAGCTCATCCGGGGAAATACGCAAATCCTGTGGTGACAGTGTCACCTGGTCAAAGGCTTCCGTGTAACGCAGCAGAGCAGCGTCACCCTCGGCGCGCAGGCCGTGAATAATATCTTTAACGGCCTGATTCTGCTCAGGAGTTCCGTAATCCACCTCCCGCTGCAGTTTGAAATCACGGGCAGATACGATCTTCATACTCTGATGCCTCCCTGCGGCTGCACGGCTTTGCCCGGGATGATCTGCTGCAGCCGGTCACACAGCTCCTGAATTGCTGTATTTTTCATCCGGTAGCTGACCCGGTTCGCAATCAGCCTGCTTGTAATATCCAAAATGCTGGTCTGCTCGACCAGTCCGTTTTCCCGCAGCGTCTGCCCCGTCTCTACCATATCGACGATACGATCGGCAAGCCCGATCAGCGGAGCCAGCTCAATGGAGCCGTTCAGCTTGATGACCTCAACCTGCTGGCCTTGCTCCCTGAAATATTGGGACGCCACACGTGGATACTTGGTCGCCACACGCTGGTGAATGCCCGGCTGCCAATCCGGGAGTCCGATCACGGACATGCGGCAGCGGGCTATTTCCAGATCCAGCAGCTCATATACGTCCTTGTTTTCTTCCAGCAGCACATCCTTGCCCACGATGCCAATATCCGCCGCTCCGTATTCCACATAGGTCGGGACATCGACAGGTTTGGCCATAATAAACTCCATGCCCAGCTCCGGCAGGGGGATAACCAGTTTGCGCGTGTCATCCACGTCTGGCGGGATAGGTACGCCTGCTTCGCGCAGCAATTGGGATGCCTGTTTATATATACGCCCTTTGGGCATCGCCACCTTCAGCATATCCGTCATGACGAAACCTCCTTTTCCTGCTTTTCCTGTTAACGAGGGCCGAGAGCCGACGCGCCCGGCTTGTAAGTATAAATCGCTTCGTATGATTGCTCCTCTACAAAAGGTTCTTCAGAAAGCTCCCCGCCTCCGATCAGCCGCGTAACAACAATATTTCCTGCCGAACGAAGCTGAGCTGCCTTTTCAAAGGCCTCCTTGCGCCCGGATTCGTCGTATCTGATCAGGATCGGGAGCCGGACCGGAGCTTGAATACCTTCAATGCCATCCACAATCCGGTTCGTCTTCAGTGCGAAGCCTGTGGCAGGAATGTCGCGCCCGAACTGCTGAAGCAGATTGTCGTAGCGGCCTCCGCTGCACACGGGCGAGCCGATCTCGCCCGCATAACCTTCAAAAGTCATGCCTGTATAATAGGAGAAATCCCCGATCATCGTCAGATCGATCAGGACTTGCTCGGCCACACCATATGCCTCAAGCACCTCCCACACCTTGCACAGGTGGGAAATCGAGGACAGGGCCCCCGGTGCTGTGCTAAGCGCCTCCGCCTGCTCACAGACTCCCTTTCCACCGCGCAGACGCAAAATCGACTCCAGCTTGCTTAAGTGATCCTGTTCAATATCCAGCCTGCCTATAGCCGCCCGGTAACCGACCACATCCCGCTTGAGCAGCAGCTCCTTCAATCCCTCCTGCTCATCCGTACGGCCCGGGATGACCTCTTCAAACAATCCGTTCAGAAATCCGACATGTCCCATCGCAATCTTGAAGGAGCTTACGCCCGCAGCCTGCAGCGAGGCAATCGCCAGAGCTACTACTTCGGCATCCGCCTCGGGTGAATCGTCCCCCACCAGTTCAAGACCGGTCTGGAAAAACTCCGCTTCCCTGCCCGCCTCTTCCTCTATGGCACGAAACACGTTGGCATGATAGGACAATCGGAGCGGCAGCGGCTCTTCCTTCAACAGGGAGGATACCACCCTGGCAATCGGTGCAGTCATATCCCCCCGCAGCACAAGGGTAGTACCCCGATTGTTGAGCAGCTTGAAAAGCTTCTGGTCTGAGGTGGAACTGGCCACTCCAACCGTATCGTAATATTCCATCGTGGGGGTCATAATTTGACGGTATCCCCAGCGTTCCATGCATTCCAGTACATTGCGTTCAATGGCACGCAGCTTGCTGACCGCACGCGGCAGATAGTCCCTGACGCCGGCCGGCTTTTCAAAACCTTTCGGTTTAGACATAGATTATTCACCCCGATAGCCTAATCATCATCACATTCTTCATTATGGTAAAGCGATAATAAACTAAAGTATATTGGATATATTAACACGCCTTCTGGCACCCGTCAAACTCAGGCTCTTTGAGTCGTTGATTCACAGCCCCAAACAAAAAAAGGCTGCTCGGATATAGGATTAACCGAACAGTCATTTTGCCGAACCTGATTTGTCACGTATCTGCTTTTTGAACCCGGCCCGCAACCTGCCTTCCTTTAATTCTCCCCGCAGCCGAATAAGACTTCGGCACACTTCCCAGAAGCAGCCTTGCAAACGGAACATACCGGAAGCCGAAAACGACGATGAACCAGGTTATGAACAGTGCGACAAGCAGCCCGCCCCAAATCCAGACCACGTACGTGAAGGAATCGATGGGAATATAGTAGCGAAAGCGGCGATAGATCGCCAAAATCAGCGGATGAACCAGATAGATTGCAAAAGAAGCTTCCCCCAGGCGGATCAGGAAAGTGACGACACTCGGGGACGCCTGGTCGTACAGGCGGAAGGCCGCCTGCAGCAGCACCAGCGACGACAGCATCGTATGCACATTCCACAGCAGCTCATACCATAACGAATCGACCCAAATGCCATCATGCCGGCCGTAGTACCACAGTGTCACATGAAACAGTGATACGATCAGCCAGTAGCCCCATAAGAGGAGGGTCCATCTTTTATGATCAGAAGACATCTGCCTCCATGAAGCCTTCAGCCAACCCTTGAATTTATCAAAATGCAGGGCCACATAGGCCCCCATCATATAATAAGCCAGATAAGAAATGGCGTAGCTGCCTTTGTTCGGGATCTGCCATTCATACTTGTTCAGGAAAATGAAAATCCACTGTAGCGCGAGCCCGAACGGTATCGCCCAGCGTACCATAAAACGTGAGGACTGCAGCAGCTTCAGCATAAACGGAAACAGAATGTAAAATTGAACGCTGATAAATACAAAATATAAATGAGTGTAGGCTGAGCCTGTCAGCAATTGGCGCACAAAACTGGACAGATGCTCCATCAGCGGCTGTCCGAGCAAGCCGTTAACCAGTTGGGACAAGATAAAGTACCCGCTAGAAATGATTACATAGGGCACTAGAATGTACCCCAGCCTCTTCCCGTAAAAACGGCTTACCAGCGCACGGTCAAGCGACCTGTCGTAATAGTTGTAGAACAGCACAAAGCTGCTTAGAAAAATAAATGATGGCGTCCCATACTTGAAAAAGATGTTCACAAAATTCAATATAAAATAATAAGGCGAATCCAATGCCTGAACACCGGCCGCGTATGATGTGGCATGCACATGAAGAACACCAAGGATAGCAATAGCCCGGAAAATATCAAGCTGCGGCAGCCTTTCCTTCTGCCTCACCGCCATGGCCACTCCCCCTTTGCAGTTAACTGACCTTTTAACGATACCGGATTATGTAGTTCATTTCAACGCTTTCCCCTGTTCCCGCTGCTTCCCGAAACATGTCAAAAACACGTAAAAGCCCGTAACCTCAAGGGTTGCGGGCTGTCTGTGCAGCAGATTTCTATGGTAAAAAATAGTTATTTAGTCCCGACTCAGTTCCCGCAGCGGATTACCGCCAACAAAGGCGCCGGGAGGAACGCTCTTGTGAACCATCGAGCCGGCAGCGACCACCGCTCCGTCCCCAATCGTAACCCCGGGCAAAATCGTAGTGTTCGCCCCGATCAACACCTCATCTCCGATGATCACCTGGCCGAGCCGATATTCCTTGATCAGATATTCATGGGCGAGAATGGTCGTATTGTAGCCAATGACCGAATTGCGGCCAATCGAGATTTTTTCCGGAAAAAACACGTCAACCATAACCATTAATCCAAAAGCGGTATGCTCCCCTATCTTCATGCCGAGCAAACGGCGATAAATCCAGTTCTTGAGGGGCAGTACCGGACAATAGCGGGCAAGCTGGATACATATAAAATTTTTGACGCCCTTCCATGGACTAACGGTTTTATAGATCTGCCATAAAGCATTGTGACCCTCTACAGGGTATCGCTCTACGTTTCTCACTTGGCTTCCGTACCTTGAGCGACCAGGTCCAGCAGATCTGTCATGTTCTTGAGCATAAAATCCGGGTTGTAGCCGCGCAGCGTCTCCTCGCCTTTAAGAGACCACGCCACGCCGGCGGATTGGACCCCGGCCGCCTGGGCCGCCAGAATATCAAATGAGCTGTCCCCGACCATCAACGTATGAGCAGGGTCCGCGTTAAGCTCTTGTATCGCCTTCAATACAGGCTCGGCATGCGGCTTCGGATGCTCTACATCATCCACCGTTACAATGCTGCCCATATAGGAGGCCAAATCGAACATTTCCAGTACACGAATCGTGTTAGGTCTTATTTTGGTGGTTACCACGCCCAGCTTAATGCCCTGTTTATGCAAGGTTTTGACAACTTCAAGCACATTCGGAAAAGGCTTGACCATAGTATCATGATGAAGCATACTATATGCCCGGTAATCCCTTACCAGTCCGGCGACATCCGCCAGACCCGTCAAGGTCTGAAACTGATTCTCCATCGTTCCGCCCATATGCGGAATAATCACTTCTCTGGTCAACGGCTGCATCGTTTTCCCTTGCAAAACATGGAGAAATGAAGTGATGATCAGTTCATTCGTATCAATTATCGTGCCGTCCAAATCAAACAAAATGGTATTGATCATGACTACTCCTTCTTCTGCTGGTCTGCGACCGGAATTTCAGGGACATCAAGCTCGTTCTTCGAATGCACCGTACGCTGCTCGTGGTGCTGAGCCTGTTCCCCTGCTGCCATATCCGGCAGCTGATCTGCCGTTGCTTTGCTGGATACAATCGGATCGCTGTACCGTTCTGGCGCCCTGCCCGTCGTGCGTCGCATGATGATAAATATTACTGCAGCTACAACCAGCCCTACCGCCAACAGCTGGGAGATACGCACATTCCCGTAGGCCGGATCCAGGTACCCTGGCTCAAAGCCGAACCAAACCATCGGAGACCAAAGACCATTCATGAACGAAACGAGCCATTCCGGTCCCTGGAAGGCCAGGCTGTCCGTTCTCAGCCTTTCAATGAAGAAACGGCCAATCGAGTACCAGATGAAATAAGAAGCAAACAGTTCGCCCGCACGGAGGAAAGGCCGTCTGCGCAGGATAAGCAACACAATAACGCCTGCCAAGCTCCACAAGGACTCATATAAAAAGGTCGGGTGATGGTAGACACCGTTCACATTCATCTGGTTCACAATAAAGTCAGGCAGGTTGAGCTGCGAACGCAGGAACGATTCATCGACAGGTCCGCCGTAGGCTTCCTGGTTCACGAAGTTCCCCCAACGGCCGATCATTTGTCCGACAAGAAGGCCCGGAGCGCAAATATCGGCAATTCGCCAGAAATTATAGCCTTTATACCGGAAATAAAAGAACCCGCAGATGATGGCGCCAATCAAAGCGCCATAAATCGCTATTCCGCCATTCCATATTTTGAATACATCCCAAAGATTGTCCCGATAATCCTCCCACTTGAAGGCAACATAATAAATCCGAGCCCCGATGATCGCAGACGGAACCCCGAGCAAAAGCATATCCATAAAAAATTCCTGGGGTATTCCGTAACGTTTACCCTCGCGGATCGCGACCACCATACCCACAAGGGCTGCCAATCCGAGAATGATTCCGTACCAGTGTACCCGCAGGGGCCCGAGCGTAAACGCAATCGGGTCAATCAGCAATGTCGCCATATCGTTCAATCACTCCTTGTTTACCCTTCGCGTTTTCAGTCCAAGTCATCCATATCTTCGGAAATGGTAGCCGTCAGCTTATTCGTAAACTGCAGAGCTGCATTGTAGCCCATTTGCTTCAGACGGTAATTCATGGCCGCCACTTCAATAATGACCGCAAGGTTCCGTCCCGGCCGAACCGGAATGGTGACCAGTGGGACATCGGTATCGATAATGCGCGTTGTTTCCTCGTCAAGTCCCAGACGGTCGTATTGTTTATCCTGCTGCCATGCTTCCAGCCGTACCACCAGCGTAATTCTCTTGTTGTTGCGGATTGCGCCGGCACCGAACAGAGTCATAACGTTAATAATGCCAACCCCGCGGATTTCAAGCAGATGCCGGATCAGCTCCGGCGCAGTGCCGTGCAGTTGAAAATCGGAGGTTTGACGGATTTCCACCGCATCATCCGCAACCAGACGGTGGCCTCGTTTGACCAGTTCCAGCGCGGTTTCACTTTTGCCGATGCCGCTGCCGCCGGTAATGAGCATTCCCACACCGTATACATCACAAAGCACACCATGTATGGTCGCAGTAGGAGCAAGCTTGCGCTCCAGAAACCCTGTAATGCGGCTGGATAAAATAGTAGTGGCCATGCTGCTGCGCAGGACGGGAATATTCCGCTCCGCGCTAATCTCGATCAGTTCCTGCGGCACATCAAGCCCACGGGTGATTACAATACAGGGGGTCTGCTCGGTGCATAACCGGTCCATGCGGTCCCGTCGGTCTTCTGCTGGCAGCATGGACACGAAGGCGAGCTCGGTTCTGCCGAGCAGCTGAACCCGTTCCTGCGGGTGATATTCAAAATAGCCAGCCATCTCCAAACCAGGCCGATTCAGGTCATCTACCGTAATGGCTCTACGGAGCCCATGCTCCCCGGATATAACCTCCAGGTGAAATTGCTGTACAAGCTCTGATACTTTAACCTTTTTTGCCATTGTCGTGTTTTCTTCCTTTCAGCCTCGTCCTAATCCGTTATGTCTGTACGAAAAACTGTCCATGTTTAACACAATATGCGTATCCCCATCGTAAAGGAATTTGTAGCCGAATGCAATGCTCTGGCCGTTGTCGTAACGGTTCCAAACATGCCAAAAGCCGCCTGTCCCGAAGGACAGGCGGCTTGCTTCGTTCTGATTGCAGATTAGTCTGCGATCAGAACGTTCAATTCAGATTCTTTATCGAAAATATGAACTTTGTTCATATCAACCGCCATTTTTGTTGGAGCGCCTTCACGTGTATTGGAACGTCCATCTACGCGGGCGATGATCGTGTCGCTGCCGGCACCACTCAGATAAAGTAGCATTTCGTGCCCCAGGTTCTCGGTTACATCCACATTGGATGTAAAGACCGTTCTCGGAGAAGCCTCCAGGAATACCGGCTCTTCATGGATATCCTCAGGACGAATACCCAAAATAACCTCTTTACCACTATAACCTTTGCTCTTCAGCACCTGAGCTTTGCCTTCAGGCACAAGCAGATCGATATTGTTAGCCGTAAAATACATGCCACCGTCTTTTTCAGAAAGCTTGCCGTTAACAAAGTTCATCGTAGGAGAACCGATAAAACCGGCAACAAACAGATTCACCGGTCGGTTGTACAACTCATCCGGAGATGCGGCCTGCTGGATCACGCCGTCTTTCATAACAACGATCCGGTCGCCCATCGTCATGGCTTCAACCTGGTCATGCGTTACATAAATAACGGTAGTCTCAAGGCGTTTAGCCAGCTTGGTAATCTCCGCACGCATCTGGCCGCGCAGCTTCGCATCCAGGTTGGACAGCGGCTCATCCATCAAGAATACTTGCGGATCACGCACAATCGCACGTCCCAAGGCTACACGCTGGCGCTGACCGCCGGACAATGCTTTCGGCTTGCGGTCAAGCAAATGCTCAATGTCCAAAATTTTTGCGGCTTCCCGTACACGTTTGTCGATTTCATCCTTCTTTACCTTACGGAGTTTCAGACCAAAAGCCATGTTTTGGTATACGTTCATGTGCGGGTAAAGAGCGTAGGATTGGAACACCATCGCAATGTCGCGGTCTTTCGGAGCTACGTCATTGACGACGCGGTCACCGATATACAGCTTGCCGTCGGAGATTTCCTCCAGCCCTGCAATCATACGGAGTGTTGTAGATTTACCACAGCCGGACGGACCTACCAGCACCAGAAACTCTTTATCCTGAATGTCCAGGTTCACATCGATAACCGTTGGTTTGTCAGAACCCGGATACTTTTTGAAAATATGTTCTAAACGTACACCTGCCATGACTTTTGCCTCCCTGAATCAAATTATGAAATCGAATACATTTATAATGTTATATTACCCGAGCTTGCTCAGGGTGGCTATCCACAAACTGCACAAAAAAACTATTTGCTTTTTGTTACTTTATACAATAACAAAATTAAACGCACCAGCACCGCATCATTGAAAGTCCGAACATCCAGCCCGGTTTCCTGCTTGATTTTATCCAGACGGTAGATCAGCGTATTACGGTGAACGTACAGCCTCTTGGCCGTTTCGCTTACGTTGCAATCCAATTGAAAAAAAGTATCCAGCGTGCTCAAGGTTTCCGCATCCCCGAACAGCCCCGAATTTATGCCGTCCTGTTGAATAAAGCCCTGTCTCTGCTCATCCGGAATGCTGTAGAGCAGCCTTTCCAGCCTTAGCTCCCAAGGAAGATGAATATGCTCGGACACATGGAACAGCTCGCCCAAATGCAGCGTCTCCCGCAGCAGAGATAAAATTCCCGGGAGACCTTCTGTCGGCAGAAACGGCCTGCTTATGGAGATATGGAATACACCGCCCCATTCGCTCGCGATCAGCTCATACAGCCCTAGTGCAAATGCAGTCAGCACCTCTTCAACAGGCTCGGAAAGATCCTTGTCCCTCTCATCTTCTCCCCCAAGCACCAAGCTCTCACTGGCCAGCATGAGCCACTCTCTCTGCTCTAGTGGAACCAGCAGCACATCTCCTCCCAGATAACTATCCAGAAGCTTGTTCAGTTGGGAGTAAGAGACCTGCAAACCGTCTCCTTGAAGCAGAAGCGGAACCATTCGATTAACCAGATCATCCGACAGGTTCAAATCGGCGGGAGGCAGCCCGCTTTCTTCTATATTCTGCTGCTGCAGCCATTGCCCGAACTGCCTCATTCTTTCCTCTTCACTCAGCCTGCTTTTATGAGACTGTAATGGCCGTGTCTGCAGCCCAGCCAGTAACGCCTCAATTAAATGCCGCTCTCTAAGCGTAATCTGATGTTCATTCACCGTAAAGGCTATCGCGTCTTCCAGTCCAATATAATGTGGAAAATATACAAGCTCATCAAATATAAAAGATGTGGGAAATGAGCCGCTATCCGATTTGTCCTTTTTGAAGAAGTCTGACAACGCCGGCTCCAAACTATCCGCTAAGGATACTATGCCAAAGGGAGTACCCATGATTTGCTGGAGCTGCTGCTGAATCGATTCGGCAGATCTCACATCATCACCACTCTTCAGATTATTAATGTAGGCCGAAAATTGATCAGATTTTATGACGCCTCAGCAAACCGACTCTTCTAATATATCCAGATATGCAAAAAAAGCCATCAACCATAGTTGATGACTTTCAGATGAGCCATGAAGGACTCGAACCTTCGACACCCTGATTAAAAGTCAGGTGCTCTACCGACTGAGCTAATGGCTCTCAAAGACTGGTGGAGGCTGATGGATTCGAACCACCGAACTCGTAAGAGAACAGATTTACAGTCTGCTGCGTTTGGCCACTTCGCTAAGCCTCCATATAAGGTGGCTCGGGACGGAATCGAACCGCCGACACGAGGATTTTCAGTCCTCTGCTCTACCGACTGAGCTACCGAGCCATAAAACACAAGTTCATCTCTGCTGAGAACTCAAAAAATCTAGTCATAAAAAAATAAAGTGTTATAGGAATATCCCTTCCCACTTTACTGCTTGTACACAGTTCATAATTTGATTAATGGCGGAACCGACGGGATTCGAACCCGCGATCTCCTGCGTGACAGGCAGGCATGTTAGGCCTCTACACCACGGTTCC
>NZ_JBHHMI010000037.1:0-39798 GCF_042136365.1 Paenibacillus enshidis
CCAACCCCCGCATTCTGATCAAAAGGGATAATGGTGCAAGGCTGTATGGAGAGGCACCAAGCACCAAGCACCGGGCACCAGGCATCAGGCATCAGGCATCAGGCAACAGACACCACACACCACACACCACATCCTATAGACACCCATCTCGCTCTGGCTACTAGACTCTGAGGGGGGCGCTGCTTTGATTCAGCGTCAATCCTAGCAGTAGATCTCCGGTTTACCCCGTTATATCAGGGCCTGTTTGCCGATTTCATACTGCGAAAGTTGAGTTATAATCTCTAGCGGATCAGCAACTCCATTTTTGAAACAACCTCAGCCAGTGTCTCGTCGGGTACTTTACATATGAAAGTTGCCAGTCTGGACTGCCAGTCGAGACTTTTCACCTGATCGGAGAGAATTACCCCTTCGATAGGCAAATCCTGTGGAATGATGACCTCGAACGGATAGCCCTTGATCTTGGACGTTACCGGACAGAGCAGAGACACCGCAGATGGAGCATCCTTTGAAGGATAAATTTTACTGACGCTTTGCTGAAAATTATGAATTGGCTCCTAATCATTGACAGGATTCCATTTGGGTGTGATACTCCTATAAGAATGTAAAGTTACGGGGTCCAGAACCGGAATGCGCAGCATATATAAAAATAGCGTATTTTCCGAATAATGAAAAGAATGTGATGATATGGGTGAGCCCAAGCTAAAAAACAGAAAAACGTCTTTCCTGGAAAAATATTTGACCGGCGAGTCCATTGATTACCAGCAGATTCGGGCCTTGTTCATCCCGCTGCTGATTGATCAGATGTTCCTGATCGGTCTAAATCTCGTTAACACGGCAATGATCAGTTC
Source organism: Paenibacillus enshidis (assembly GCF_042136365.1). NCBI lineage: Bacteria > Bacillati > Bacillota > Bacilli > Caryophanales > Paenibacillaceae > Paenibacillus > Paenibacillus enshidis. Next base: position 849 of record NZ_JBHHMI010000037.1, read on the forward strand.
GGCAGGCATGGCGGCGGTCAGTGCGGTGAATATGATCGATTCGCTGAATATTTTTCTTGTGAGTGTATTTGTCGCCGTGGCTACCGGGGGAACCGTGGTGGTGGCCCAGTATAAGGGCAGCGGCAACAGCCTGATGGTGTCGAAGGCAGCCTCCGGGTCGGTAGCTTCGGTAACCCTGCTGTCGGTTGTGATCAGCCTGCTGGTGATCCTGCTCCATAATCCGATTCTGAGCGTCCTGTTTGGCACAGCCTCGCCGGATGTGCTGGATCAGGGCAGAGTGTATCTGATCGGGAGTGGTATATCCTATGTGGGGGTTGCGATAGAGCAGGCGGTCTGCGGTGTGCTGCGGGGAATCGGGAGAACAAGGGCGGCGCTCGCGCTTTCCCTGATCATGAACCTGTCCTACGTGCTCCTGAACATCGTGTTTATCAATATCATGGATATGGGTGTGCAGGGAATGACGCTGGCCATCAATATCGCCAGATATGTGGCGGCCATTTGTGCTATTTATTATCTGGTTAAAATGGATGCGGAGTTGCATGTCCAGATCAGGGACCTGCTGCGTGTGAACTATGCCATGCTGAAGAAAATCATGTTCATCGGCATTCCTTTTGCGGCTGAGCAGATGTTTTTTAACGGGGGCAAGATTCTGACCCAGATCTTTATTGTCAGCCTGGGCACGTACGCTATCGCGACCAATGCCATAGCCGGCTCGCTGGCCGGGGTGTTCCAGATTCCCGCGAATGCCTTGTCCCTCACCATTGTGACGGTTGTCGGCCAGTGCATGGGACGGGGGAACATTGAAGATGCGAAGAAATTCACGAAAGCCTTTTTGTGGCTGGGAACGTTCTCTTTCATCTTTATGGGCGTGCTGCTCATGTCCTTGTTCTATCCGCTCGTTGGTCTGTTCCAGCCTCCGGCGGAGATTGTGGACGACATATACTGGGTTGTATTGATCAATGCCATTGCTCAGGTTCCGCTGTGGGCGATCAGCTTTATTCTCCCTTCGGCGCTGCGGGCGGCGGGAGACTCGAAGTTTACATCTATCACCTCCATGCTGTCGATGTGGTTGTTCCGGGTCGTGCTTGGCTACATTATGGGCATTGTGCTGGGCTTTGGCATTCTTGGGGTGTGGCTGGCGATGAACCTGGAATGGGGCGTGCGTGGTGCGGTCTTCCTGTGGCGCTTCCGGGGTAAAAAGTGGTATGCGCACCGCTTGATCGACTAAGCCGAATGGTCATGATGAATAATCGGGCAGCGGGAAATTAGAAATGATGACAATAAACCTGCAGATAAATTGTAATGGTACCGGGTGCACGATAAGCTGAGAATAGACTGGCATATAAGCGAAAAACGAAGAATAGATAACATTATGTGGAAGTTTCGTGCTATGAAAATCGCAATTCCGCCACTCGAAAGGATGCAGGAACGATGAGCTTGGAAGCGCTGAACGAGAGAGTGAAAACAGATCTTGCTTATCTGGCCTTCGGAGGTGCGGACTGGGTTCGGCCTGTCCGCCATGCGGAAGGGCATGTCTATGATGTGGTAGTCGTGGGCGGTGGCCAATGCGGACTAGGAATCGCTTTCGGGCTGCTGCGGGAGCGGATATCCAACATCTTGGTCATCGACGAGAACCCGGAAGGATTGGAAGGCCCGTGGGAAACCTATGCCCGCATGGTGACGCTGCGTACGCCGAAGCATCTGACCTCCATCGACCTGGGCATTCCTTCCCTGACCTTTCGCTCATGGTGGGAGGCGCAGACCGGACCCGAGGGCTGGGAAGAGGTGGTCAAGATTCCGCGGGGCGATTGGATGAACTACCTGCGCTGGTATCGCAAGGTGCTGCAGCTTCCCGTCCTGAACGAAGTCAGGCTGAAGCTGATTGAGCCGCAAGAAGACGGCATACGCCGCCTGCATATTGAAGGGGTGGGAGCGCCGTCCAGGCTGCTGCTGGCACGCAAGGTGATCCTGGCGAGCGGCATTCAGGGCGGAGGGCAATGGCATGTGCCACCCATGATCACGGAGAAGCTGCCACCGCAGCTCTATGCCCATACCTCGCAGGCCATTGATTTCGAGCAGTTAAAAGGGAAAAAGGTGGCCGTGCTGGGCGGCGGCGCATCAGCCTTTGACAATGCGAATTTTGCATTGACGGAAGGCGTGGCCGAGGCGCATGTGTTCGTGCGGCGCAAGGAGCTGCCGCGTATCAATCCGATTCGCCAGATGGAGGTGTCCGGCATGATCGAGCGTTTCCCTGTGCTGTCGGATGCCGACAAGTATGCCGTGATGGCGCACTTTTTCAAGCATAATCAGCCGCCGACCCATGATACCTTTGCACGGGCCTCGTCATGGCCCGGTTTTCAGCTGCACCTGGGCTCGCCATGGTTGAATGTAGAACCGGCTGGTGAAGGTGTGGCAGTGACCACACCGCACGGTACATACACGTTCGACTTCCTGATCATCAGCACAGGGCTGCTCACCGATCCCGCGCTGCGTCCTGAACTGAAGCGGGTGGAAGCCCATATTGCCCGCTGGGGCGACCGTTACACGCTGCCTGCGGACACAGCCAATCCGCTGCTGGACGCGCATCCTTATCTGACTTCGGGCTTTGCCTTTACAAGCCGGGATGCGGAGGGAGAGAAGCTGTTGCACGGGCTTTTTTCCTTCAACTACTCGGCGCTTATCAGCTGCGGCCTTTCCGCCTCGGCGCTGTCCGGCATGAAATATGCGATCCCGAAGCTCGTGTCGGCGGTGGCGGACCAGCTATTCCTCGATGACCGTGAGGAGATTCTGGACAGCTTTTTTGCCTATGATGAACAGGAGTTTACGGGCGAATGGCCACCTCGGAATCCTTAACATGCACGGCATTGAGCAAAGATCCAGGCATGTTGCATGCTGCTTGGGTCTTTTTTTTCGTATGTGGAAATGTTGAGGGGTAAAAATAGTGCGAGTTACAAGACAAAAATGCGATATGGGAAACATTGACAAAAATAAAACGCTGAACTAAGATAGTGTACAAGCACTTTTGAAATCGCTTACAAAAATGAAAAAGGAGCTGGTATGATGTTAAAAGTAAAGTGGAGCAAACGCACTCTGGTATGGGTTCTATCTTTTGTCCTGACAGTTACCGGATTCGGGCTCAATCCTTCTTCATCGGTATCCGCCGCTGATGCCTCGGGCACGACGGCCAGCATCGCGGATATTCTGAAAAACCAGCAGCCGGATGGAGGCTGGAAAAAGGATTATTCGGTCACCAGCGGGGAATGGGCCAAATCAACGATTGACAATAAAGCTACCTATACGGAAATCAGAAGATTGGCAAGCGAGTATGTCAAGACAAAGGACAGCAAATATTCGCAAGCAGCGATCAAAGGCATCAACTTCCTGCTGAACATGCAGTATGGCAACGGCGGATGGCCGCAGGTGTATCAGGGGACGGATTATCACAAGCATATTACCTTCAATGATAACGCCATGATTAATGTCATGATTCTTCTGGATGAGGTGAGCAACAAAAAGAGTGATTTTTCCTTTGTGGACACAGCCTTGGCCGATCGAAGCAAAGCGGCGGTTGCCAAAGGTGTAAACAACATATTGGCGACCCAGGTCAAGGTGAACGGAAAATTAACCGTGTGGGGGCAGCAGCACGACTCAGTAACTCTGGCTCCGGCAGGGGCAAGAGCTTATGAAGTGCCATCTCTGTGTGCCAGTGAAAGCGTGGGAATTGTCAAATTCCTGAAAACAAGACAGGCTACGCCGCAGATTACCGCTGCCATTCAAGCCGCTGAGAATTGGTTTAAGGAGGTAAAGATTACTGGCATCAAAGTGGTCAAAACCAGCGATGATGTGGTCGTTGTGGAGGACCCCGGCGCACCGCCGATCTGGGCCCGTTTTTACGAAATCGGAACGAATAAGCCGATCTTCGTCGGCCGCGATGGTGTGGTGAAATACAAGCTCAGCGATATCGATCAGGAAAGAAGAACAGGCTACTCCTGGTACGGCAATTGGCCTTCGGGACTGGTGAACTAATGGAATAACACCATGAAAAGAGAGCTTATGCTAGCGATAGTATGAGCTCTTTTTTCTGATCGCTCAAAGGGCCTTCCTTGTGTATAATCGTGAGTAATATGCTATAATGAAGTGATGAATTCGGTTCTGAAACACTAGCGGATAATGGACATTGATCAGAGGGGGTTACCATGGCCATCAGCAAGCAGGAGTTAATCAAATTAATTGAACTTCTTCCAGATGATGTTCCTCTGAGCGAAGAAGAAGAACGACAATTGAAAAGTAATCGCGGAGATATCTATTGACCTCAATAATGAGTCGGTTAATCCTTAGAGGAGGAGAAACGGGCTCTTTGTTTTGTGTCAAATTGAAACTTTGTAATGATTTCTTACAGTTTCACAATAAATCGAAGGCTACTAGGGGAAAGTCCAATCCGGTCCCAAGGGCAAACATACACTTAAAGTAATGAAACAGACGGCTATACTCAATGATACTTTAAGGAGTTGGTGATCCCTTGATGGTTGAACTAGTTTTATCGCTCAATGACCGGGATGGGAAATATGCGAAGCATGCGGCTGTCGTTCTTGCATCCGTTTTTTCTAATATTAAGCAAACGATCAATGTGCACATTCTGCATGATGAAACCTTAACTAAAGAAAGCATAGTAAAGCTTACTAAGCTAGCCAGGGCTTTTCATCATTATATTTTTTTCTATCATGTTACAGTTCCTGAGGATATGCTGCAGGCTTCGGCCGAGGTTCATAAAATTAATCATTGGACCAAGGCCAGCATGTACCGTTTATTGCTGCCGAATATTCTTCGGACTGACCGGGTCATTTACCTGGATTGCGACGTGTGGGTCAATATGGATATCAGCGAATTGTGGAATATTGATCTGGGAGAATGTTATCTGGGCGCGATCATTGATCAGGGGAAGGATAGCTTGGGTGATTATTTTCTCACTATGGGGCTGAACGGAGACGTATACTTTAACTCAGGCGTCATTCTGTTTCATTTGGACAATATCCGCAAAAAAGAGACGTGGTATGATGAACTGCTTCATTTCTTGCGCAATTACCCCGCGACGACCATGCCGGACCAGGATGCTTTGAATTTCATGTATAGCTCCAACTACATGCAATTGGATCTGCGCTTTAATACATTCGCTTACGAAGGTCTCGATCCGGACAACAAAATTGTGCATTTCGCCGGAGAAGACAACAAGTGGTGGGAGGACCATTCACCTGCGGCACCGATCTATCATTCATTCCTGGCCATGACCCCTTGGGGGGGAGCGACCGCACCAGCGCCCGCGGCTCACCCGCGAAAAAAAAGCGCGGCAGCAAAGCATCCGGTGAATGCTCGGCATGAGCGACCAGCATCCGAAGCCCGTCCGGTGAGAAGCCACCCAGAGCGACCAGCATCCGAAACTCGTCCGGTGAGAAGCCACCCAGAGCGGCCGGCACCCGAAGCCCGTCCCGTGAGAAGCCACCCAGAGCGGCCGGCACCCGAAGCCCGTCCGGTGAGAAGCCACCCAGAGCGGCCGGCACCCGAAGCCCGTCCGGTGAGAAGCCACCCAGAGCGACCAGCATCCGAAACTCATCCGGCGAGAACCCACCCAGAGCGGCCAGCATCCGAAACCCGTCCGGCGAGAAACCATCCTGAGCGACCAGCACCCGAAACCCGGCCTGTGAAAATCCGCCCTGAGCGGCCAGCACCAGCAGCCCAGCCGGTGGCAAAACAGCCGCAGGGGAATCCGCTTCCTCCAACCCCGCCCAGATCCCTGCCGCAAATTCCCGCAGCCCCTGTCAGGCGGAAGCGCCGCAGATCATTACGGCAACGGTTAAGACCAAGCCTGCGGAAGAGGATAATAACCCGCCGCAAAAGCCGCTTCATAAGAAAAGTAGGACGGAGCAAGCATCAACATCTGTTGAGGAGAAAAGCGCTGCGGCCAGCAGTGAAGAAGTCGCCGATTGTAGTGAAAAAGATCATTTATGTGATAAGAGAGAGGCCATTCTTCCGTGCCAGGAGATAAATCAGGATCATGCCAACGCCTAAGTTGGAAAAAAACTTCAGCAGGCTGCCGGGAACTTGCCGGCAGCCTGCTTTTTACTAAACAAAATGTCCGTTGTCTTATTGCACATTCGTCCCCTGATAAGGGAACTGTGAGGAATAGCTGCTGAATTGCTGAAAGGTTTGATTCAGCTTCTGCTGCTCCTCGGCCTCCAGCTTGTAATGCCCTTTGCGGAACATCATTTCGTACAGGTTATATTGGCATTGGTGCGTTTCGTTCAGCACGGTCATGATGTCCTGATGCAGCGACGGGTGACTTGCCTCGCGGGCGGATGTGTTGAAGCTGTCTGTCAGGTATTTTTCCGTGGCCAGCAGATCATTGAGACGATCCCGGTCGTTCATTTCGGGGCCCTTGACTTGGGGCTCGTAAGGCGGCTTCGGATTTTTGATCATATTTGCATTTTGGTTCTGGTTCATGCCACTTATCCTCCTTGTTATTGTTGCAGTTGCTGCACCCATTGCATTTCCGCCGTATTATCATTCTGCAGATGCTTGAGCAGCAGATTGTAATGGCGCTGGTGCATCTGGCCGGCCTGCCCAATGGCCTGTGCAATTTCCGGGTCGGAGCATTCGGAGGCAAAGTGGCTGCATTTCTTCATCGCTACGAGCTCCCACGATAGCTGATCTTTTAAATATAAATGGTCCTTGGTCGTAATCACTTGAGGGGGAACAGTCATGACCAGCTGCTGCTGTCCCTGGCCCTGTGTCTGGTTTTGCTGCATGCTTGAGGACTCCTTTTCCAATGTAGATTGCATTCCTTAGCATGCATCAAAGCCGGGATAATCATCCCCCAAAAAATAAAGCTGCCCTGGAAAATTCCATGGCAGCTTGCAGCCTGACGTCACTTATTTCCGGACCATTTGCGGTCGCCGGTCAAATATTTCTCGGTCAGCACGGACAGCAGTTGAATACCTACCTCATTCTCGCCGCCCTCGGGGATGATCAGATCGGCGTATTTTTTGGAGGGCTCGATAAAGGCTTCGTGCATCGGCTTCACGGTAGTCAGATACTGATTGTGAATAGACTCAATCGTCCGTCCGCGTTCCTGAATATCCCGTACGACCCGCCGCAGAATGCGCACGTCCGGGTCGGTATCCACAAACACCTTGATATCCAGCATGCTGCGCAGATGTTCATCGGACAGCACATGCAGTCCTTCAATGATGGCGATATTGTTCGGCTTGAGCTCCAAAGTCTCGGTGGTGGAGCGGGCGTGTACCGAGAAGTCATAGACGGGCGCTTGTGCGGCAAGCCCTTCCTTCAACAGCTTGAGGTGCTCGATCAGCAGCTCGTTGTCAAAGGCAAACGGGTGATCGTAATTGATTTGTTCGCGTTCGGTCATACTGAGGTGTGAATGATCTTTATAATAGTTATCCTGGGATATGAAGGTCACTTTGCCTGTTCCAAGACGTTCGATGACGGAGCGGGCTACCGTCGTTTTGCCGGAGCCGGTGCCGCCGGCTATACCAATAATGAGCATGGTGTTTCAATAACCCTCCCTAAGTTACTTTGCAACACAACCCAAGTATTTTAGCATAACATGAACTTTTTTTCACCATCCGATAACGATTATAATTCACCTAAAAGCCTATCCCAATTCATGTGGGACCTTTGCTTTTTTTATCGTAGAATCGAGCACTTGAATCTCCTACGGTGGTGTTCTGTCGTGATCAAAAAGAGATATTGTACCTAATCTCTTGAGGATGTTGCTCTAATGGATAGAGTCCTAACTTTCGCAGTATGAAATCGGCAAACAGGCCCTGATATAACGGGTAAAACGGAGATCTGCTGCTGGGGTTGACGCTGAATCAAAGCAGACAGCTTTTTTGCTAGCTTTCTTGCAAGAAGGGGATTCTCCCCCCCTCAGAGTCTAGTAGCCAGAGTGAGATGGGTGTCTATAGGGTGTGGTGTCTGGTGTGTGGTGTCTGGTGCCTGTTGCCTGTTGCCTCTCCATACAGCCTTGCATCATTATCCCTTTTGATCAGAATGCGGGGGTTGGAGGTTCGGGGGGCTTAGGGGAAGGAATAAAGAGAAACGAGAAAAGAGATAAGAAAAAAGAGGCAGCTCAAGTGGGATGTTCGGCTTGAAACAGGAACACATGTTTGGTATAATGAAAAAAGAACTTATGTTCGTATATTATGGATTCGGAGGCGAGCAGACATGGAAGTCCAAGCGGAAACGGAACTTCAACCCTTTAGCCGTCGTTATCACAGCGAGCAGGCCTGCATGGAGGCATTGATCGCGATGAAGTGGCCGAACGGCTTTGTCTGCCCGCGTTGCGCTCACACCCGCTGCAGTCGTCTGACTTCCCGGCGCATCCCCATGTTCGAGTGCGCCAGGTGTGCGCATCAAACGTCGGCTTTGGTCGGCACGATTTTTGAACGAACTCATCTCCCCTTGACCAAGTGGTTCCAGGCGCTGGAGTTGTTCCTGCTCCCCGACGGCATCTCGGCGATGCGGCTGAGCCAGGTGATCCAGGTCACCTACAAGACCGCCTGGGCAATGCTGCACCGAATCCGCCATGCTATCGGAGAGTTCGATGCCCGGGAGCTGCTCTGCGGAGACGTGAAGGTGAACAGCGACCGGTATGGGTGTAATCCGTCCCGGCCTCAGTTTTCTCATCCGCATGCTTCGGCGGTCGTAGCCGGGTGCACGGTCACGGAGTCGGGCGAGCCGGAGCAGGTCAAAATCCGCCTGGTCCCGCAGAAGAAGGGAGAGGGGCAAAGAGCGAATCGGCACGAACTCGCTGCGTTCATCAACGAACAGGTAGATGTCCGTGCATCGGCGGTACAATCGTTCCTTCAAGCCTATCGACTGTATACGCCCTTGCGGAAAGTGGTGAGAGAGGCGTGGAAATCGTTGAAGAGTACGTATGTAGCCTTAGGAACAAAGCATCTGCAGGCGTACCTCAACGAGTACACCGGACGCCGCCGACTGCGCCTAACCGAAGGGGAAGAAACGATGTGGCAGAAGTTGCTGTACATAGGCGTGGCGATTCCGGCGATTACCTACCGTCGGCTGATCGCATCCCAACCGGTTCAGCCTCTTGCGGCTGCGGCCTGATCGCAGGGCTTGAACGAGGAAAGGTGAGCATAAGGTGCGTTACTTGAACGGTGTGGGTTAGCATGAACGAGGACATCGGAAAAATTCAGGTTCAAGTGGCAACGAGGACCAGGGTCTTTTTATTTTTTTCGGTGCCTTGCTCCGCTCCCTCCTTCTCTCTCGGTCGGTTTCATCACCTAAACGCTCTGCTTTCTCCAAAGAACGTCTCATGACCTCGAACCGATGTGCTTCTCCATAAGGCACGATCCAAAAGATAATAGACCCATTCGATGGTCCTGAATCGCGTAACAACAGGCGATTTTTCGCCTCATTTGATCCGTTATTTTCTTTAACGTGCCTAAAGTATATTTTCGGTTCCCGGTTTTCTGTTTTTCTTGACCTGATCCAACGGGATAATCGTGCAAAGCTCCTGAAAAGCGAGTATCACATGCCTTGCCACGATCGGCTGACGTCTTGATTTTTTTTCAAAATCCGCTTTGGCCTATACACATGCGTAAGACCGGGTGAATAGTCTAGATTGACAAAAGCGGAGGGAGTGAACAGTTTGTCTCAAGCGAATTTGCCAAATATTACTCCAACGATTACGCTCTCAAGAGAGAATGCGATATCTTTGATCATGTCGTCCATTGCGATGGAGGAGCTGGGCATAAGCCATATATTGAATGCCGAGGGCGAGAAGCTGCAATTCATACTCGGCACCTTGCCCGGAGCATTATCATCGCCACCACCGCCAACTCTTAGTGAACTGTTGGCTGTAAATGAAAGCATCCGTCAAACCCTGAAGGAAGCGACGAAGAAGGAATGGCTGCTGACCAATAAACTGGAAATGGCCCTGCAGGCAGGCAGGGGCCTGACGGGTACGACCGGCACAATGGGAACTGCAGTCGGAGCAGTGGCAGCATTCGAGGAGGTGGCATTCGAGGAGTCAGTACCCGTCGAGGCAGTGGCCGCATTCGAGGCGGCAATACCCGTCGAGGTAGTAGCACCCGTCGAGGAGGCAGTAGCCGTCGGAGCAGCGGCACCAGTTGCGAGAGCAGCAGCAGCCGGTGCAGGGGCGGTAATCAATGCGTCAGCTTCAGCGAGTGCAGTAGCGGTAGCCGATGCGCCAGCGCCAGTGGAGGCGGTGGTGGTAGCCGATGCGCCAGCGCCAGCGGAGGCAGTGGTGGTAGCCGATGCGCCAGCGGAGGCAGTAGCGGTAGCCGATGCGCCAGTGCCAGTGGAGGCGGTGGTGGTAGCCGATGCGCCAGTGCCAGTGGAGGCGGTGGTGGTAGCCGATGCGCCAGCGCCAGCGGAGGCAGTGGTGGTAGCCGATGCGCCAGTGCCAGTGGAGGCGGTGGTGGTAGCCGATGCGCCAGCGCCAGTGGAGGCGGTGGTGGTAGCCGATGCGCCAGCGCCAGCGGAGGCGGTGGTGGTAGCCGATGCGCCAGCGCCAGCGGAGGCAGTGGTGGTAGCCGATGCGCCAGCACCAGCGGCACCGGCACCGGCACCGGCATCGGCAACGCCAGTCGCACCAGTCGCACCAGCGGCAACAGCCGGATCAAGTTGGCTGGTTATGTACCCTGAGCCTGTAGGTTTACAATCTGTACCGGTCCCACCTGGTGCAACATCTATCCCCATCGAGCTTCCGACAGGCACAACATACTATCCAATATTCCAAACAGAGCAAAATTGTTTGCCCATTGTACTTCCATCAGGCGTAACATGTGTACCCTTTATTATCGAATACGACTGAGCCTGCAAGCCAATTTTATTATTATAGGCGAGAAGATCCCCTCCTCAAAAGCGCCCAGCTTTAGGCGGGGGATGAATCGCCATTTTTTGTACTCGCAATCGAACGTATGTGCTAATAACTGCGGCAGCTCATCCATCAGATGGTTGACTGATATTTTGTAAAAAACGTGGGACACTTTCACCAATACATAGGCCGATGAATAGACTGAATTAACCAATATGAAAGGAGAGGTTGGATTTGTCTCAAGCAAATTTGCCCAATATTACACCAACGATCACGATCTCACGAGAAGATGCGATAAATTTGATCATTTCGTCTATCGCAATGGAGGAACTGGGATTAAGTCACATCCTGAATGCCGAGGGCGAGAAACTGCAGTTCGTGTTGGGCACCCTGCCTGGTCTATCCCGATCAGCGACCATCGGTGAATTGTTGGCTGTGAATGATAGCCTCCGTAGAACGATAAGGGAAGTAACGAAGAAAAATTGGATACTGGGCAACAAATTGGAGATGGTCTTGGGAGTGACCACGGTCCCAACCCCGACAGGTCCGACAGGCCCGACAGGCTATAATATCACCCTTTCCCATTGGAGTGAGGATTAACACTCTCCCCCGCCAGGGCCAGGGGTGATGGGTTAAATCAAAGTAAGTCGGTTTCTTCCTCCTTATTTCGGGATACGGACCGGCTTTTCTTTTCTTGTATGGGACAAGCTTTAATTAAAGTGCGTGTTCAAGAAGTCAGGTTTTCAGCATGTAGAAGCCCCCACCTCCAAGCGGTGCGTAGGTGGGGGAGTTCACTGAGGGGCTGCTCCTCTGTTTGCTGCTATAAGAGAAACCTGGCATTGAGCACACCACTGCCAAATGTATTGAGTCTCATCCCTTTCCTGCGGTAGGCGTTCTTTTTCAAGAGGGTCTTCACCTGAATCGGTGTCAAAAAAGGCCGTTTTTGCAGAAGCTGTGCGACAACCCCGGCAACAAAAGGGGTAGCCGCGCTCGTTCCGGACAGCATAAAGTAGTGCGAACCGATGGTTTTGCGGGGATTGTTGCGTACCAGCATAGACTCTGGGGCACGGAGTGAAATAATTCCTTCACCCGGCGCTGTAATATCCGGCTTGGGATTGCGCCCGCCGGAGGCGGGGCCGCGGCTTGAAAATTGACATATGAGGTCATCCTTCTGCTCCACCGTGTCACGGTCATCCACGGCCCCGACGGTAATCGCGGACGGGCTGGTTCCGGGGCATTCGATCGTTCTGGGGCCCGGGCCGCTGTTGCCTGCGGAGCACACGACCACGAGTCCGGATCGCACCGCTTTTTCCACGGCTTGCACGACGAGATCGTCTTTAAGCGGGGACACTTGCATTTTGCCTAAAGACAATGACAGAATACGCAGATTGTATCGTATCCGGTTCGAGATGCACCACTCAATCCCTTTGATGACGATGGAATCAAGCGCTTCTCCCAGCTCATCCAGTACCTTTACCACCACAATGCCTGCTTCAGGAGCGGGGCTTTTATATTTCCCGTTGCTTGACCACCCGTTGCCAGCGATCACCCCCGCCACATGGGTGCCGTGACCGTTATCATCATAGGGGGTGGACTTTTGATTGATGTAATCTTTAAAAGCCACGATCCGGTTCACGGGCCTCGTCAGGTCAGGATGCGGGAACACACCGGTATCCAGCACGGCGATATTGATGCCTTTTCCCGTGAGTCCCCGGATGTTCTGCACGGCAGCGGACCCAACAGACGAAACCGCAGTGTCCAGGGATGCTTTGTTGGTGTCATCCAGATAGATGCGCTGGACACCGGTCCAACTGCTCAGCCGCTTCAGTCCATAGAGGGAGGTTTGGACCGATAATGCGTTGAGCAGCGGAATGTGATGCTTGATAGAGAAGGAGTGAGTCCCCATATGCTTCTGCAGAGCATGAATTCGGGACGAGGTCACTTTATGCCTGAACCGGATAATCACCGGCATGCCGGCGGGCGAGCCCTTGGAGGTATACAGTTTGCGAATCTTGCGTTTCAGAGAATAGTTGAGCTTGTCAAGCTGCTCCTTCTCGAACATTCTACTCATGTCTACGGTTTCACCTCTCCACGGCATTGTATGCAGGGAGCGGGTCCTTGTGCACTCATTCTTGCAGCAGGATGACGCCTGGACTCCATCAGAAGACGCCTGGCTCCTTCATATGTTGCGGAATGGGGAATGGATTCAGGGAGCCGAACATATCCATAGGATACATACTCGACACGTCCCATCATGATTTCTACAGGGACATGGACAGAAGGAGGCCACCTTAGTGAAAGGAATCATTCTTGCGGGAGGAAGCGGGACCAGGTTATATCCGCTTACCCTGGTCACCAGCAAACAACTGCTGCCGATATACAACAAACCGATGATTTATTATCCTCTTTCCACGTTAATGCTTGCAGGAATACGGGATATTCTCATTATTTCTACCCCTGAAGATACCCCCCGTTTCGAAAAGCTGCTTGGGGATGGATCGAGCTTTGGCATCCATCTGCAGTATAAGGTCCAGCCGAGCCCGGGCGGGCTGGCGCAGGCCTTTCTTCTCGGTGAAGACTTCATTGGCGGAGATTCCGTAGCTATGATTTTGGGGGATAACATTTTTTACGGGAGCGGGATGCGTGTATTGTTAAGAAATGCCCTGGCCAGAACTACGGGGGCGACCATATTTGGTTATCATGTCAACGACCCTGGCCGGTACGGGGTGCTTGAATTTGATGCCGAAGGCAAGGTCATCGGGATTGAAGAGAAGCCGCACAACCCGAAATCGAACTACGCCATTACCGGACTGTATTTCTATGACAATCAGGTTGTGGAGATCGCGAAGGGCATCGAGCCATCGGCACGGGGGGAACTGGAAATCAGTGCCGTGAATGAAGCCTACATGAAGGCGGGGAACCTGGAGGTTGTGCTGCTGGGGAGAGGCTTTAGCTGGCTGGATACCGGGACCCATCAGAGTCTGGCGGAGGCCACGGACTTTGTGAAGACACTGGAGCTGCATCAGGGGATCAAGGTGGGTGCCCCGGAGGAAATTGCCTTTCTGAACCAATGGATCAGCCGGGATCAACTGCTGCTCAATGGCGAAAAAATCGAGAAAACGGACTATGGCCGCTACTTAATCAATGTCGCAAATGGAAGCATCAAATATTAGAAAAAAAGAAGAGAGGGGCTTTCTCCCTTTCTTCTCCCTGATCGCGTATGGACAAGCTTTTTTTCTAGCAGCAACCGCAAGTATTGTCATCGACCTCTTCTGCAAGGAGATCCAGCTTGTTCAGCAGCACATCCTCTTTCTTGCGCACTTCCTTCAAGACTCCACGGATACTGCCATTGACGGTCATCAGATCAGAGACGGTGGGCTGGAACGGGGGCTTGGTCGGCAGAATTCCCAAGACGTACTGCAGCTTCTCTGCTTCCGCGTTAATAATATGACTAAGCCCCAATTCTTCCATACCGATGGACGCCAATAACAGGTTAATGGCATCATCCCGATCCACAGTAATCATTGGCGTGATATGCGGGATGCCCGCTTGCGACATGCATATTCCTCCTTCAACTCCTGGATATCATACAGTATGCAGGAGCGGAGCAATAGGTACTTATCCCCCCCATATAAACTCCACCACATTGCTGGGCTGGTTCCCAATGAGCAACCGGTCGTCAACCGGCTGGAAGTGATAATCGAGGACAGAGCTCATATAAAATTTCTCAATCTCCGACGGTTCATGGATCTCCATCCTGAAAGAGACGTCCAGCAGGTCGCCGACAGGCATGTTGCGCAGAATGACCGTGATGACATTCATCATATCCGTCTGCATCGGGACCTCAATCCCGTTGATGATAAAGCTCCCCGGCACCAGGCGGGCGCACTGCGGCAGGGTGGTCCGGTACTGGACATACATGCAGGGGGTCGAGCCGGTATTGGTGATGACCGTCCGGCTGGTGACGATGTCTCCCAGCTTGACTACGCTATGGTCTGCCGATTGAGCCAGATTCATCACGGCATCCCGAGCCAGCACCCGCTGGGCGATCAGATAGGGATGGGGCGATTCTTCACGGACCTTGGGATACAGCGGTTGCTTCTTCAGACCTTTATCCATGGAAAAGGTGTCCATATAGGCCAGGTGGGCGGCCCCTTCGAGTACGTGCAGCTCAGAGGACAGAGCGAGGTTCGTCGTAATTTCAGGCAGCGAAGCCATCCACGGTTCCCATAACAGATCCTCGGGCTCTCTTTGAATATGGAGAGAGAGATGACATGGCGGAAGGAACGGGCAGTTGTAGATGATGGGAAGATGCCAGACCAGATCGTCTGGATCGTCCAGATCGTCTGGATCGTCCAGATCGCCCAGATCGTCCGGATCACCGGACTTCGGTGTAATGGAATATTCCGCATTGGAATTCACCTGTGCAAAGAAGGTAATGTCCTTGATATGCACATAACGCCCGGTGGAGCTGTCTCGGAACATGGATTCCGGTTCAACCGTCAATTTGTTGATCTCCGTCATGATCTCAACCGCAGGGGTGGGCTGCCCGGAATACCAGATCAGAAGAGCTTGTTCTACGCAGTAACTGAGGTCTTCGAAATGGAGCCGCGCAGAGTGTCCCTCCATGTTGGAGATCCATTTCAACCCCAGGCGATTCGCCTTGTCGATTAGTTGCATGTACCATCAACCTTTCTATTCGGATTCAAAACCAGTTCGTTGTATGTGAAGCCATGAAGAAGACCACCCGTTTCTTAGCAGAAGAGAAGGGTGGTCTTTTTCCTCCGGGATGGATGAAGCTCACTTGTACGAAGGGGGGGGAGCGATGCGGTTCACTTCACTCCATAAATCCTCATACGAGGCGTTGTCTTCCATATGAGGATAATGCTGATTCAAGGTGTCCTGGATTTGCTCAAGGGCTCTTCTTAAATCCTCCATAACACTGTTCGTCGGCGTTTCAATGATATCCCCAAGCTCAGACCGCTGGTCAAGCTGATTCGAAATCATGGAGTACTTCGTCTGCAGACCGGCCTCCTGAAAGGATTGCATGATTTGTTTCATGGCTTCATCCTTGGTTCTTGAAAATGTCGTAAATAATTCGTCTAAGGGATGAGGCATATTCATTTCCCCCTCTTTCCTGAATTTTGAGCAGTATATTCAGGGACAAATGCCTTAGTGAATCCTGAAATAAAAAAATTGAATTGTTTGCTGAACAGGCATTGTTCCACGGCGTCGCGCTTATAAATATATGGGGAACCAGTGGAGAAGATTCAATGCAACTGCTTGCAAGCATAATCAGGAAAGCGGGGCGATAGTATTCTGATCAGTATCGTGATTTTGACCCGAAACCAGATAGCGCTGACCCAGGCCTGTCTGGAGAGTATCCGGCGCCACACCCGGGAGCCGTATGAGCTTATCCTCGTCGATAACGGTTCCACGGACGGAACACTGGATTATCTGCGTTCACAGCCGGATGTAACGCTGATTGAGAATGGGGAGAATAAGGGGTTCGCCAAAGGATGTAATCAAGGATATGCGCGTTCGAACGGAGATTACATCATGTTTCTGAACAACGATACGATCGTTGCCAGCAACTGGATGTCGAATCTGCTGCGTACGCTGAATGAAGATTCCAGAATCGGGGCGGTAGGACCTGTTACGAACTACTCCAGCGGCCATCAGCAGATCAACGTGTCGTACAGCAATATCGAGGGACTGGATGATTTTGCAAAACGTCATCAGGAAGCCTATGCGGGCATGTACACGGAGGTCCGCAGGCTCGTTGGTTTCTGTCTGCTGACCAGGAGAGCTGTACTGGAGGAAGTCGGTCTGTTCGATGAAATATACGGGCTCGGTAATTATGAGGACGATGATCTGAGCCTCAGGATGATTCGAAGCGGGTACGGCTTGCGTGTGGTTCTGGACTCTTTTATCCATCATCACGGCCATGCAACAACTAATCACGAACTCCCCAATAGCAGCCTCGCCCAGCTTCTGCAACGGAACGCCGAGATCGCAACCCGGAAGTGGGGGGCGAACATTCATCAGCTCATTTATAAACCGGAGCTTGCGGTTTCGGCCTGTCTGGTCGTTATGAACGCGGAAGCCATGCTGCGGCAAACCCTGGATTCGCTGACGAACGATTTCGAGAAGATCGTGGTGGTCGATTTGGGCTCTACCGACTCCACCATCGAAATTGCGCAGTCCTATCCTGTTGGGTTTTATCCCTTGACGGAAACCAGCAACAAGATTCACATCGCTTACAACGCCTTTGAAGATATAAAGTCCGAGTACGTGCTGTGGCTGTATCAAGGCGATGTGCTGTCAGACAAAGACATTCGCATTGTGCGTGGGCTGAAGCTGTCAACAGAAGGCCAGCCGGACATGATTGCTGTCGATTTCGGCGACGATTTGAACAAAAATCAGTATTTGGCATCGATAACGCGCCGTTATATGATCAAGCGCGACTTGGCGGCCCGTAAATTGTCGACCATCCTGTTTGGGGTTGCGGTCGATAAACCATCCTGATTGGGAGAGGAGCGTGAGGTACAAGTGAGAGAAGAAGGATTGTTATCATTGTGCATGATCGTCAAGAACGAGGAGAATTGGCTGACACGGTGCCTTGAGAGCATCAAGGATGTGGTGGATGAAATCATTATCGTTGACACCGGTTCAACAGACCGGACGAAGGAGATCGCCTTGGATTATGGAGCGGTCGTCTTCGATTACGAATGGAATGATAACTTTGCGGATGCGCGGAACTTCGGCCTGGAGCAGGCGAAGGGGGAGTGGATCCTCTGGCTGGACGCTGACGAAGAGATTGAGCGCAAGGACAGGGAGCATATTCGGGATGTCCTTTCACACCCGGAATGCTACTTTGGCAGAATGAAGGTTGTGAATTATTACGGGACCTTCCCGGTGAGCTATGACCGGTCCCATCTCATGAATCAATACCGGTTGTTCCGCAACGATCCGCAGCTGCGTTTTGACGGGGCGATCCATGAGCAATTAGAAATCGAGAAGCTGAACCTGACATCGGAATCCGTCGTCGTGCTGCCCGTGACCCTGCATCACTACGGTTATTTGGAGGAAGCTATTGCAGAGAAAGGGAAGAAAGAGCGCAACATGCTGCTTCTGGAAAAAGCACTGGAAGCCGAAGACCATGATCCCTGGCTCGATTATCACTATGCAAGCGAGCTCTATCGCCATGAAAGGATGAACGAAGCCTTCGAACGGGTGAATGTGTCGATTGGAAGCTTTCTGAAATCCCAGAAAAAACCTCCTTCCTTACTATATAAACTGAAGTATACCATACTTATGGCCCTTGGCAGCTACGAGGGCGGGTGGCCCAGCATTGATCTTGCCATCAAGCTGTATCCCGACTATGTGGACCTGCACTTCTATAAAGGCATTATTCTGATGAGTATGAAAAAGCTTCCCGAAGCGATTGAAACCTTCGAGTACTGCCTCGAACTGGGTGAAGATCATGCTTCCTACCTGACCATGGTCGGGGCCGGCAGCTTCATGGCCTGGTATTATATCGGCACCTGTTATGAGCTGATGGAGGATCTCCCCAAGGCGGAAGAGGCTTACCGTACAGCGCTGGAGTTATCCGACAGTATGGAACAGGCAAGAGAGGCGTTGCAGAAGCTGAGTGCTTCGACATCCGCCCCAGAGAACTGAAGAGGAGAGTCACAATGATTACCATTAGCTTGTGTATGATTGTGAAAAATGAAGAAGAAGGGCTGGACCGCTGTCTCTCCGCCCTCAAGGGTGTAGTGGACGAGTATGTGATCGTGGACACCGGATCGACCGACCGCACGAAAGAAATCGCTGCGAAATATGCGCAGCAGGTCTATGATTTCAAGTGGATCGACGATTTCGCCGCCGCCCGCAATTATTCCTTCAGCAAGGCCACAAAGGAGTTCATCATGTGGCTGGATGCCGACGATGTGATAGACGAGACCAACGTGGCAAGATTAAAGGAGCTGAAGCGCACCCTCACTCCGGACATTGACCGGGTGACCATGCCGTACAACCTGGGCTTCGACGCCTCAGGCAATGTGACGTTCAGCCTGCGCAGATTCCGGCTGGTGCGCAGATCCTGCAATTTCCAGTGGGAGGGGCCGGTGCATGAGTTCCTGAGTACGCATGGCCCCATGATCGATAGCGATGTGGCGGTGGCTCATTCCAAGAATAAGCCGTATACGGACCGCAACCTGAAAATTTATCAGGCCCGGGAACGAAGAGGGGAGCAGTTCACGCCGCGTGATCTGTATTACTATGGCAACGAGCTGCGTGACAACGGACGGTATGAGGAAGCGATCGACTACTACAACAGATTCCTGGACACGGGTCAAGGCTGGATAGAGGATAATATACAGGCCTGCTTTAAAATGGGGGACTGCTACAATAAAATGGAGCAGTATCAAGAAGCAGTCGCCGCCATGAGCCGATCGTTATGGTATGACGCGCCGAGACCGGAGTATTGCTCCAATATGGGCGATATCTTTCTGACATTGGGCCATCATCAGGTGGCCATCTACTGGTATAAGCAGGCAGTCCAAATGGATAATCCATCCGGGACTTCGATGGCGATGACCAGCAGAATGATCACCACCTGGTATCCGCATCTGCAGATGTGCTTGTGTTATGACAAACTGGGACAGCAAGAGCTGGCCAGCGAGCATAACGAGAAGGCGCTGGCCTTCAGCCCGCAGCATCCGAGCATGCTCTATAACCGTAAATATTTTATGAACGTATTGGGTTCGCGTTTTGTCAGGGGAGAAGGCACGCCGGAGCTTGAGACAACATAGAGTGAACAAGACAAAGATTCATGCATAAATAAAGGTTCAGCGTGAGGCGCCCACGACGCGCCTGCCACGCTGAACATTTTTTCAAATCTTCTAGTTGTCTGGTGCCTTTTCATACAGCTTTGCACGATTATCCCTTTTGCTCAGAATGCGGAAGTTGAGGGTTGGGGGGGCCTGTTTTTTTGTACCTGATCCAACGGGATAATCGTGCAAGGCCAGCGGACAGAGAGTGCACATGCCTCGCCACGATCGGTTATCGGCTTGACTGTCAAGCACGGATGATTCGGTGGATTTGGGCTCTGCGAAAGTTGAGTTCATTTACAGAAAAAAACGATTGCCATCGACCTTGTCGGTGGCAATCGCATAAATACATGATGATGTGAATGGAATCGTCTGGGCAGGACGATTAACGGTAAGTAGGGTAGGATGATGAGCCAGGCTGGTCAGGCGAGTAAGGTGGTTGAGTTGAGGCAACGTGCAAGGCAGGGGGGGTGCTATTCAGCACGGCCTCCAGCTTCATCTGCAGCAGCAGTTCCTTGCGAACGACCTCTGTCAGCGTCTGGCGCACATCCTTGTTGACCTTGATGATGTCATCAATCGATCCATGCGCTCCTGATTCATGCAGGGTGCCGAGAACAAACTGGATTCTTTCAGCTTCGGCATTAATGATGTGGCTGAGGCTGATTTCCTCCATCGCAATGGAGACAAGCAGCACGTTGATGGCTTCGCTGAAGTTAACCGTGATCACAGGGGTGATATTCGGGACATTGGGTAAGGACATGAGTAATTTCCTCCTTTAAGCGTACAGAAAAATTTAAGTAAGTAATTGGAGAATGATATTCTAAGTGTTACAAGCTGTTAATTAACTGGATTCTTGGCGTTCAGGACGGTCACCAGTTTAATATGCAGCAGCAGCTCACTGCGAACGACATCAGACAGGGTCTGACGCACATCTCTGTTGACCTCCAGGATTTCCTCAATCGAGGCGGGGGTACCCGATTCATGCAGGGTGCCGAGGACAAGCTGAATTCTTTCGGCCTCGGAATTAATGATGTGACTTATGCTGATTTCTTCCATCGCTATGGAGGTGAGCAGCAGGTTGATCGCTTCGTTGGTGCTCACCGTGATCGTAGGGGTAATATTCGGAACATTAGGTAAAGACATGCTATCCCTCCTTGACGTAGCTGGAATTTAAAACTGTGTCATTGGCAATTTCTTGAGGTATGTTCGCTGGCCGTTCGTTATGTTGTGGCTGCAGCTATACTCAATTGCCTCACCTCCTTACAGAGTAAAGCTTATTCATCATAGTACTCCACGTTAATTTCCTTGCCTTCCTCCGTGCAGTTGTCAAAAACCCCTTCCTGGAAATGCTCATCAACAAGCTGTATAACCCGGTCCAGCTTATTGAGGCTCAGCCAATGTTCCATTATTATTTCTTCCATAAACTTGGATACTGCATTATTAAATTGAATATAGTCCTTTGTTTTGATCGACATGGACCGTTCGGCATGCTGAACAAAGGCCTGCATTTTCTCTGCCTCCGCGTTAATGATATGGGACATGGATAATTCATTCATCGCTATAGAACCTAACAGAAGTGAGATCGTTTCTTTTTTTGTGACCGTGATCAATGGAGTAATATTAGGAATTGATGGCTGTGACAAGGTAATCCCTCCTTTCCTGAAAATTCAACTGCAGCAAGAGTAGGCAAACCTGTTATCGATGGTTTAGTATATAAGCCGTTCGACTTGTACTATAACTCCTGTTTCGAAATAATTTTGCGGGACAGGTTAAATATGGATGTCCGACAATAACCATTTCCGCTAATGCACATACACTATCATATAACTTAATCCCAAACCCACCGGATTAAGAGACAATAGCAAGAGAGGATGTGTAAAATGTCGCAGGCAAACATACCTAATATTACTCCTGCCATTACCCTTACCAGAGACGAAGCTATCAATCTTGTCTTATCATCCATCGCCATGCAGGAGCTGGGGCTGAGCCATATCATTAATGCCGAAGCGGAGAAGATAAAGTTTGCTCTGGGTACGCTGTCGGGAGGCGGCCTCAAACCGCCGCCGAACCTGGCTGAGATTACAGCGCTGAACTGTAATGTCCGCGAGACGCTGGGCGAAGTGGTCAAGACGGAAATGGTGCTGCAGAACAAGCTGGATTCATTGAAGAAGTTCGTGAAAGCCGCTGCTGGCGCAACGGGTGCTACAGGCCCTGCAGGTCCTGCAGGACCAACCGGTCCGATAGGCCCGACAGGTCCGGGCGGCGGCACACCAGGTCCGACAGGCCCACAAGGCCCACAAGGCCCGATAGGCCCGCAAGGTCCGACAGGCCCGGGTGGTGGCACACCAGGTCCGACAGGTCCGACAGGCCCACAAGGCCCGCAAGGTCCGACAGGCCCGAAAGGACCACAAGGCCCGAAAGGTCCGCAAGGCCCTCCAGGTAAATGCGACTGCAAGAAACACCGCTGCAGAAAATGCCACTGCAATTGTTGTGTCTGCAATCAGTGCGTTCCACGCCACGGCAAAGTGGATCTGAACCTGCCGACAGGAAGCGATGTCTCGGGTATGTACTATAATGGTGATGAGATTATCATCCAGGACCCGGGCTTGTACATGATCGAATGGGTGGTCTCGCTGGCGCCGGATCAGCCTGTACCATCGCTGTTCTCGCTGCTGATCAACGACCAGCCTTACAGCGGATCGTCGACATTTGCGAGCTCCGGTACCATCGCCTCTAACAGAGTCGGTTACCTGAACCCGGGCGACCGGATCAGCATCTCGAACCGCTCCGATTCAGAGCGTTATCTGCAGAGTTCGTTCGCGGGAAACACAGCAGGCCATATCTCTATCTTCGGAATGATTGATAGCTGAGATTGATGTATATGAAGAAGCTAGTCCACGCAGAACAACAACAGCCGTGAGTGGCATACCATCGGATACCGAAAGCAGACTATTGGGGATTCCCCGATAGTCTATTTTCGGTTATATCTCTCTTCCCTACGGCATATGTATGTGTCAGAAGAATACTCATTTCGGGTTTCGGATACGGGGAGTGAACGAGAATGAAGCAATTGTCGCTTTGTATGATCGCCACGGGAAGCGATGCGCAGCTCAAACGCTGTCTGGACAGCACGCAGGGGCTGGTCGACGAGATCATTATTGTGAACATGAAGCCCACGGACCGCATTTCGAAGCTGGGACAGTCCTATGGAGCCAAGGTGTTTGATTTTTATGAAGAAGGAGGTTATCCGGAGGCTGGCAATTTTGCGCTGGAGCAGGTGACGGGAGAATGGGTGCTATGGATGCATGAAGATGAACAGCTGGACCAGAACGACCGTTACCGGGTACGGGATCTGTTGTATCAGGAGCAGTGTGATCTGATATTCCTGAACGTGCTGCAATATGGCTTCACAGCCAACGGGCGCACACGTATCCTCGATATGGCGGTCCCGCGATTGTTCCGCAGTCATTTCCGGTTTCAGCATTTCACCGAATACCAGGAGCTGCTGAATTATAATCAATTGAAGGGCACATCGAAGGAGCCGGAACGGGTCGGCATTTTCCCGGTGAAAATTCATGACTACAGATTAGAAAAGAACCCGCTCCAAAACAAGTCGAACGTGCTGCGCGAGCTGGACTATCTGAACAGACAGCCCTTGACGGCCGGCGGCAATGGCCAATGGTATGCGTACCACCTGGCATGTGAATATTACCGGCTGCAGATGTACCGTCCCGGCTTCAAGCATCTGAACACCGCCATTCAGCACTATCTGGACGAGAAACAGCTTCCGCCTTATATCATCTACAAATTAAAATACTCGGTTGTGCTGGACGAGGTCATCTCTGATGAGATCGATCATGGCCTGAAGCTGGCGCTCCGCATGTATCCCGATTATGTTGACCTCCAGTTTTATTCCGGGATTGTTCATTATAAGAAGAGAATGTATGAGGAAGCGCTGCACCATTTCAGCCGCTGCCTGGAGCTGGGGGAAACGCCACCCGGCAAGTACCTGGTCCGCAAGGGAACGGGCAGCTATCAGGCTGCTTACTACAAGGGCTTGTGTCTGGAGAAATTGGGGGAGGATGATGACTCCATCAGGGCGTTTATTGAATCTCTGTCCTACTTAAGCACCTTCAAACCGTCGCTGGAGGCGTTGATCCGCCGTCTGGGAGAGGATGCCGTTCTTCATGAGCTTACATATTTCTGGGATCATGAACTGCCCATGGAACGGGAGGAACTGCAGTCATTGCTTGATACGTACCTCCATGACACCGGGGGGATGAAGAGTTTGGGTAGAGTTACCTGATGGGAGTTGAAATTTATGACCAAACACGATCCGGAGTTGTCGATGAACACCATGAGGGAAAATGAGGCGGAAGAGCTTATGAGCAGCATTGCGCAAGAGGAAATGAAGCTGTTCAACACCGGCCAGAGCAGAAGCAATTCCGGAGATATGGAGCATCAGCTCAGGTATATCGGTGAGAAAATAAAAAGCGGCAAGAATCGCTCCAGCCGGGAGGTAATGAAGGACATTCTGACCTCTATAGCCATGGAGCAGACCTCCATGTCTTATCTCATCCAGGCGGAAGCGAACAAGATCAAGGCCTTTACGGGACCCGCCGGAAATTTTCCTACCATGCCGACCAACCAGAACATCAATGATTTTCAGAATTCCACAGCCCGTGTGGTGGAAGCCCTTGTGGAGAAGCAGAAGCTGTTGATACGCATGATGGAGATGAGCCGGCGTATTCTGAATGAGGGGGATGGCGATGGGGAGTTTTGAGAAATGGCATCCAGTGGAGGAATTTGAGAACGAAACGATTCAGGATGCGTCCCGGCAGACGCTGGATAGCATCAAGGACCTGGAGGGAAGCTGTACAGACTGGCCGGACGGCTTCCTTCAGACGGTAAGCCATCTATCCGTCGCCGCCGCGGAAATGCTTGAATTCGCCAATACAGACATCTTCACCAACCATAAAATGGAGCAGCTTGAAGATCTGATTAACCAGATTACAGGTGTGACGTTTGACTCGGCACCCAGTCCGGCTCCGGCCGGGCCGCCTGATGATTCGGCACATGAGCTCCAGGTGCCTGCAGGCGGGCCGCCTGATGATGCAGCTGCCCCGCCGGTCAACACCAACTCCGGCGCTATGGTCAAATGGACCGCCGCCGGATCTGAATCGGTGCAGATGCCGGGAAGCCGGCCGGCGCCCCATTTGTTCTTTCCAGCCTACAGCGAGTCAGCCGCCGACCCGGCCAGCCACAAGGGCAGCAAGCCGCTCAGACCGAAGAAGGCATCATCCAGGCTGCCTGCCCAGGTCAACGCGAAGGGTGTCAAGATTTATGCCAAGACCGGCAAGAACAAGTTCCCTTCACAGCGGATGGCCTTGTCTTCTCCGGACACCAATGCGCTGCCTGATGAAGTGAGAGCAACTGTGGGAAACAACGAGATTAAATGTTCTCCAAATCTCCGAATCTCCAGTAAGTAAGAAGACAGTACCCAACCAAGGGACAGGTCACTTATGCGGCGGGAGGTTGGTGAAAACATGAATCGACAGGATACTGAATTGAAAGCATTGATCGAAGCGATGAGGGAAACAGATCATCAGCGGCTTTACGAGCGTTATGAGGCTGTAAAATTTCATCTTGAAGGTGAGAGTTTAACCTCTATCGCCAGGAAGCTAGGACGAACAAGACAGACGATCAAGAGCTATATCGACATTTATCGGCGAGACGGCATCGAAGGGCTCAATGAGGCCTATTATGACATGCTTTCCCGCAAGCTTGACCCTGCGCAAGAGGCCAGGCTGAAGGATGTGCTGGCACACCGGCGTCCGGTTGACGAGGGACTGGGCGGGCATTATTCATGGGGCATCAATCTGATCAGGCAATGGGTGATGAGAGAGTATGGCCAGTCCTTTAGTAAACGGGGCATCAGCAAGCTGCTGCTGCGTTTGGGCTTCCATTTTACGAAAGCGAATTATACGCTGGTGGCCGCCGATCCGATCACGGGTATACGTTATACGAGGGTGACCTATCCGGCGCTCAAGAAAATGATGAAAAATGCGCATAACAGCCGCCTCATTTACGAAGACCAATCTTTGGTGCTCCCTTATTATCTCTTGCAGCATGGCTGGTTTCTCGAAGAGTCGGGCAGCTGGAATCTGTTCATGGACCAGGATCAAGGGAAATTAAGCTTTCTGGATGGCATTCGTTGTCTGAAAGATGCCTTGCGTGCTCACCCTGAAGGATCATTGTTTACGGTTATGAGTTATAACCGGTTGCAGTATGTGAACGACTTCCAGCCTTATCTGCGCAAAAATCCGCGCTTGACACTCATCTTTTTGCCTTCTTATACACCGAATCTGAATCCGTCCGATGGAAGTCACAGTGAAGAACATCACAATGAAGAAGTCTAGAAAAGATGTGTAGAGGGGGATCGTGGCATGAGCTTGCAACCGACGTTCAAGCGGATTGGTGAAGGCTCTTCTGTGCAGCCCGGTGGCATTGTGCAAGGAGAGGACTACATTGTGATTGGCCGTCAGGTGCAGATTCAGGCTCCTTATTGGCTAACCGCACGGCCCGGCTCAGGAGCAGGTGAGTCTCTCTCCATCGGGGACGGCTGCAGAATCAGCACCGGCCTGACTATTGACGCTGCCAATTCCATTACACTGGAACGTAAGGTATTCGTGGGTGCTAACGTGTATCTTACGGATAAAATTCCGTTTGAGGCGAACGGCGGTCCGTTCCAGGTGGGTTATACAAGGCGGTCGGCAGGCGAACTCATTATCGGAGAAGGCACACTCATGGAGAGTGGAGTTGTGGTGGGAGGCAATCTGCGTATCGGCAGAGGTTGTATCATCAGACCGGACAGTGTAGTGCTTCACGATATTCCCGATTATTGTGAAGTGTCAGGCAATCCGGCCAGGGTCGTCAAAGTTTACATGCCACTGCTCCATGATTGGGTCGCCGTCGGCAACGAGGCTGAGGCTGCACAGCTGCTGGAGCAGCGGCGGAACGAGCCCCCGCAGGGATGAGCTTTATGATCAGCAAGCTCTGGATGGATTGCGCTGTGTGCAATGGGAATAGGGATGGATAAATGGAGGGTTTCTTCAGCTATATGGGAGAAACCCTCTTTTTGTATGCCATGCGCCCATAAATGTAGGGTCAAGCACCCATGGGTTGCAGTACGCATAGATTGCATTATCAAAACTTGAAGGGAGAGAACATGTTTGTCTCAATCTAATTTGCCAAACATAACACCTACCATTACGGTGACTAGAGATGATGCCATATCCTTAATTATCTCATCCATAGCGATGGAGGAGCTGGGACTTAGCCATATCCTGAATGCTGAAGGGGAGAAGCTGCAGTTTGTATTAGGTACTTTGCCGGGGGTAACACATCCGATAGCAACGATCAGTGATTTGCTGAATGTCAATGAAAGCATCCGGGCGACACTGCGGGAAGTTGCGAATAAGGAATGGGTACTGAATAACAAACTGGAACTGGCCTTGAGTGCAACCAATCTTGTGGGTCCAACCGGCCCAACGGGTCCATTTGGGGTAGGACCAACCGGCCCAACCGGAGCAACGGGAGCGGGAGTGCCAGGGGCGCCAGGACCAACCGGCCCAACGGGTCCGGCTGGAGTAGGTCCAACCGGCCCAACGGGAGCAGCCGGAGCAGCCGGAGCGGCAGGTGCCACGGGAGCGACAGGAGCAGCCGGAGCGGCAGGTGCCACAGGGGCGACAGGAGCAGCAGGAGCTGCAGGTGCCACGGGAGCGACAGGAGCAGCCGGAGCGGCAGGAGCCACAGGAGCGACAGGGGCAGCCGGAGCGGCAGGTGCCACGGGAGCGACAGGAGCAGCCGGAGCGGCAGGTGCCACAGGAGCGACAGGAATAGGAGTAACGGGTCCAACCGGAGCCACCGGAGACCCAGGACCAACAGGAGCGACAGGCGCCACGGGAGTCGGAGTAACAGGACCAACAGGAGCATCTGGAGCGGCAGGAGCCACAGGGGCGACCGGAGCATCTGGAGCAGCAGGAGCTACAGGGGCGACCGGAGCATCTGGAGCGGCAGGAGCCACAGGGGCGACCGGAGCATCTGGAGCGGCAGGAGCCACAGGGGCGACCGGAGCATCTGGAGCGGCAGGAGCCACCGGGGCGACCGGAGCATCTGGAGCGGCAGGAGCCACCGGGGCGACCGGAGCATCTGGAGCAGCAGGAGCCACCGGGGCGACCGGAGCATCTGGAGCAGCAGGAGCTACAGGGGCGACCGGAGCATCTGGAGCGGCAGGAGCCACCGGGGCGACCGGAGCAACCGGGGACCCAGGAGCGACAGGTGCCACGGGAGTCGGAGTAACCGGAGCCACGGGTCTGACTGGTTTGACGGGAGCAACAGGATTGACTGGTTTGACGGGAGCCACGGGTCTGACTGGTTTGACAGGAGTAACAGGTCTGACTGGTCTGACAGGAGTAACGGGTCTGACTGGTTTGACGGGAGTAACGGGTCTGACGGGTTTGACGGGAGTAACGGGAGTAACGGGTCTGACGGGCTTGACAGGAGTAACGGGTCTGACCGGATTGACGGGAGTAACGGGTCTGACGGGCTTGACAGGAGCAACCGGTGTCACCGGTGTTACCGGCCCCACTGGCCCGACCGTGACGGCGAATAATTTATACACAGCCTTCACAGGGCCAAACCAAGTAATAGCCCCGAATGCCCCAATAAACTTGGGGAATAATGTGACGGTGAATGGAACGGCAATAACGCATGCTAATGGATCCGACACCATTACCCTAGCAGCTAACCAAACGTATTCTATTCAGTACAAAGTGAATGCCGCTGCTGCGGGTGCCGGTGGCGCTTCTGCAGCATTAGCGTTGAATGGAGTTGCTATTCCTGGCTCACAGGCAGTTGGATTCGCGACTGTTCCAAATTTCCAGGCTCTTAGTGGGACCGCGATAATTAATACAACTGCAGTAAGCAGTTTAACGTTAATAAATACCATCGGACTTACTTCAACCTACAACACTCCTGCCGTAAGTGTTGTTAAGCTTGCTTAATCCGAAATCGTATCCGTTACCTAGTGGGTAATAAGAGGTATACCCATAAGCGGCTATCGAAGCCCCTCTTCAGACGTTTGTTCAATTTCTGAAGAGGGGTTTTTAAGGGGATTAAATCGCAAGAAATTATATTGGTGCATCTTTTAATTTCCTAATGGTAGAGTACTCCGGAGAACTGTGGGTTATACTATGAATCCTATCTTGGTCTGAGACGGGGCATAACAGAATACAATGGAATGATAGATAACCTGAGATTGCACATAAGACATTCATGAACGGATACTTTTTAACGTGTCAGGATCTTAGGATGTGGTACCAACTTACTGGAAATTCGCAGGACTCTGATTTGTACTATATGCTGGGGAGCCTAAGGTCGACGAAGCCAGGATCAGATTTCAGGAGCTGCTTTAAAGAAATTATGCCGTAAGAGGTGGGTTATGGATAAACCGAGCATATCGTTATGCATGATCGTCAAGAATGAGGAAAAATATCTTCCGAAATGCCTCAGCAGTGTCCAGAGAATTGTGGATGAGATCATCATTGTGGATACCGGATCAACGGATGAAACCGTTGCGATTGCGAAGGCTTTTGGAGCCAAGGTCATCCAGATGCCGTGGCAGGACAGCTTTGCGGACGCCCGCAACCGGAGCTTCGAAGAAGCGACAGGGGACTGGATTCTCTGGCTGGATGCCGATGAAGAGATGGATGTAGATGAAGCAGACAAACTCAAGGAACTGCTGACCCGGGATGCGGTTCGCGAGCAGCGGATCGAGGGCATTCAATTTGTGTTCTGCAACCACCTTGAAGGAGGCAGCCTGGAGTACAATTATTTACACCGGATGGTGCGGAACCGGCCGCAATACCGCTTTGAAGCGAGGATTCACGAACAGATTCTGCCCAATATGCTGAAATTCGATCCTCGTCTGCAGTTCGGACAGGTGGATATTCATGTTCATCATTATGGTTATCTGACCCAAAATGTAGTTGATCAGGATAAAGTCCGCCGCAATATAACACTGCTTCAGCAATCTATGGCGGAGTATCCGGAATATCTGCATTATTTTTATTATTTGGGCATTGAGCTATACAGAATTAATGATCTGGAGGCAGCTCTCTACCATTTTAATGTATTTTTGAATAGGGCGGCGGCTAACATTGGAAAGGCGATATTGGCCAGTGCGCATAAATACAGGCTCATTATCCTGGCAGATATGAAGCGTTACCATGACCTGATCCGGCATTGCGAGGAAAGTATTGCCTGTTTTCCCGGATTCACGGATTTGTATCATCTAAGAGCGGTTGGCTTCAATGCTCTGTGGGAAACTGACAAGGCCGTGGATGCATTGCGGCAAGCGTTAAGCATCGGTCCGGCCGAGGAGGGATATCCGAGCATAGCGGGACACGGGACATATCTAACGTGCCGGGAGCTCGGCCAGTTGTACACATCCGTCGGAAATTCAAAAGACGCAGACCTGTATTACACGCTGACGAGTCTCATGTCCGTTAATACGGGCATGACCTTCAAAGAGTTGTCGGATGTTGTGAGCGTATAGCACAAATGAGCCCGGAAAAGCTTCCGAGGCTTTTTTGACGTAATTACGTATTTAACCCTACAGTTAGCGAAATGGAACAACGGTGCTGAAAAGCCGCATTTTGCGGGGGATTTTTGACCCTATGTTGGTCTGAGGCGGGCCATCACAGAATACAATGGAATGACAGATACTGAGAGAACACATAGCGTAATCCTGCATGGTGGAATGATCCGGACTTTAGTAAAGAGGTGGGTTATGGATAAACTGAGCATCTCGTTATGCATGATCGTCAGGAGATCTATTGCCTCAAATCTTAAGCCGGTTCATCCTTAACGCAGGAGAAACCGGCTTTTTCCATGACCATGATTTACTGCGAACACACCACGAGCAGCTACCATACAAAGCCGTCCTTATGGGTTGGATTTGAGCGATTGGGCCTTGGCTTCGGAGAGTTCGCTTGTTTTGGCGATGATAAAATGTTCAATGATTTCTTTACTCGCTCTTGTCAGGGCGCGTATGTCTTTTGCCTCAAGTGTAGTCATCAAAGTCATATGTTCATCCATAGCCCTGCGATACTCGGTGTCTTCCTCGAACTTAAACATTTCAACCGCTGGAACGTTTAAACCCGTAGCTATTTTCTCCAACGTTTCCAATGAGATGTTTCGATCTCCTCGTTCAACCCCACCCATGTAACTGTAATGAAGCCCTGCAGCTTCTGCCAGTTGTTCCTGAGTCCAGCCTTTTGCCTTTCTAAGTTCACGTATTCGATTTCCCACACGCTCTGGCAAACTCATAATCATCCCCTCCATGTATAAGGTTAGAAGAGGAAGATGGCTCAATACAGATTATCATACGCAAACCGAAAGTTGAAATAACTGTACTTAAAA
This sequence comes from Paenibacillus enshidis, assembly GCF_042136365.1. Classification (NCBI taxonomy): domain Bacteria; kingdom Bacillati; phylum Bacillota; class Bacilli; order Caryophanales; family Paenibacillaceae; genus Paenibacillus; species Paenibacillus enshidis. Next base: position 32,043 of record NZ_JBHHMI010000037.1, read on the forward strand.
GTATTATTTATACTTGACCTCCATGTACTTTATCTATACAATCATTTGATAAGCGGATAAAAAAGGAGGAGTGCTGATCATGGATTTTCACTCCATAATGGAGCACAGTACGGAGGCTGCAAAGTATGGAACACTCGAAGATTGTCATGTAACACTCATAGACCGCTTTCATAAGTTATCCCAATACCATATCCAACTTGCCATGATTTTCAATAATCATAACCAATCTCCACCCAGTCTGATCTTCTGCGAGCGGGCTCTTACCTCTATGCTTCATGCCCTATACATCAAGAACAACAACAAACCTTTTCCAGAAAGATCTTTTTCTATGGCCGAGCTTCTGCATCTGCTGCATACCGAAAGTTCTCCCGCGCTGGATGTGGTCATTTTTATCGGGACTGTGCAATATTTGGTTACGCATATGGAAATAGAAAAGATCTCAAAAATGAAGAAAAAAAACGTAAACCGCTTGTTAAGAAGAACCGATGAGATCCTGTATCTTTTGTCAACCAGGATTACAGATGACCCGTCAGGGCTTTATCAATCCATTTTCTGAAAAAGTTTACTTACATAAATACAACGATTCTCAAAATTATATTCGGTATATAGCGGGATTACGCCATCGGACAGCAGCAACAGTTGTAATGCTTCAATATCGGCAAACCACATTGCTTGTATAATTTGCATGTGGTAACATAACAATAGAAATAAGGGAGGCGCCACCCTCCCCCAGGACAACGAGGTGTGCCTCACGGCGCGCATCTGTTGCTAAGAGCAAGCAAAACCCACCGAAGGCCTCCAACCTTTTAGCGGTGGGTTTTGCGCTTGTTACGTCTTCTTCTGATCCATCGAAAAAGCTTCCGAGGCTTTTATTTATGACGTAATTACGTGTTTTAACCTTACAGTTAGCAAAACGGAAACAACGGTGCTGAACAGCCGCTGTTTGGCGGGGGATTTTTGACCCTATGTTGGTCTGAGGCGGGCTATCACAGAATACAATGGAATGACAGATACTGAGAGAACACATAGCGTAATCCTGCATGGTGGAATGATCCGGACTTTAGTAAAGAGGTGAGTTATGGATAAGCCTAGCATCTCGTTATGCATGATCGTCAGGAATGAGGAAAAATATCTTCCGAAATGCCTTAGCAGTGTCCAGCGAATTGTGGATGAGATCATCATTGTGGACACTGGATCAACGGATGATACGGTTGCGATTGCGAAGGCTTTTGGAGCCAAGGTGATTCAGATGCCGTGGCAGGACAGCTTCGCGGACGCCCGCAATCGGAGCTTCGAGGAAGCGACAGGGGACTGGATTCTCTGGCTGGATGCCGATGAAGAGATGGATGTGAACGAAGCCGACAAGCTCAAGGAGCTGCTGACCCGCGATGCCATCCGCGAGCAGCGGATCGAGGGTATTCAGTTTGTGTTTTACAATTACGTTGATGGGGGCGGTGTGGAGTCCGTCCTTCTGCACCGGATGGTGCGGAATCGGCCGCAATACCGCTTTGAAGAGAGGATTCACGAACAGATTCTGCCCAGTATGCTGACATTTAACCCTGGTCTGCAGCTCGGACAGGTGGATATTCATATCCATCATTATGGGTATTTGTCGCAAAATGTGGTCCGTCAAGGTAAAATCCAACGAAATGTGGCGCTGCTCCAGCAAACGATATCGGAGCATCCGGATATTCCGACGTATTCTTATAATTTGGGTGTGGAGTTGTTCAGAAGTAAGGATTTTGCGGGGGCTCTGGAGAGCTTTGATGTTTTTTTGAACAAGTCGGCTGACTTACCGGTGCCGCTTGTGGCCAGTGCACACAAATACAGGCTGACGGCATTGGTTGAGCTGGGCCGTTATCACGATTTGATCCAGGACAGCATGGGAAGTATTTCACAATTCCCCGGGTTCACGGACTTGTATCATCTAAGAGCCATCGGTTTTAGTTCTCTGGGGGAAACCGGCGAGGCCATAGATGTATTACGGAAAGCGCTGAGCATGGGACCGGCCGAGGAGGGATATCCGAGCATCGCGGGACACGGTACTTTTTTGACATGCCTGGATCTCGGTAAGCTGTACGAACACGTTGGAAATCCAAGGGACGCGGACGTGTATTTTACCTTCGGGAGTGTAATGGTCAGCGATCCGAGGATCAATTCCAAGAACCGCCAACAATCACTTTGAAGGGGGGCGAACGCGGACATCTGTTCTACACTGGCGGCATTGAATGTCGGCAATACAATTACCGACTTTAGAGCATCTCCGAATGTTTAGGGATTGCAGCGAAATCATCAGGCCACCTGTGGCCTTTTAGTGTTTCAATATCGGCTAACTATAGCACAAATAAGCCCGAAAAAAACTTCCGAGGCTTTTATTTTTGAGCGCGCCTAGCAAGCCAGGCACAACTAGTCGGTGCGAGTCCGGTCGAGGTAAGAGCCAGGTCGCCTCGTAGCTGACAGGCAACCACAGGCAGTAACATCAAAGTGGGCGAAGGCCTCCTGCCTAGTCAAAGCTATTTATATCTCCTAGTCCTGAATTTTGTAATAGACCCAAGACGAAACTCTGAATCAATGTAGAATCTCTGAGACAATTATGCGCATCTTCCTTCGTAGCATCATATCCGGGATACCTAGCGGCCACAGCAAAGAAGGTAAGATTTTCACAAGCTTGCCGCACAGAATCCTCTGCAGTCTCTTCTGAGACAATGTCACTCCATAATCTAAGAAGATCATGTGTTCGAGGGATTTGCACTCCTCTAAAAACTAAAATACTTTTCAAATATTTTTCGGCAGCCTGTTGAAAATGGTAACACGATACATCCCAAAGACTAGAATCCTTCAACAAAATAGCAGCACGATAGTCATCTTCCGCCTTCGAGATCCAAGAATCCTTATCGCTCATATAATGGAATCCCCTCCTCCAAAATAGCATCTCTAAAAAATAATTTCTCAAAATTTTCTGGAGTAGTTGGAATACAATCTATAGGAATATTGTAAATTCCTATTTCGCGTCTTAGAGAGCTATAGAGTACAGGAGGTCTTTCCTCGAAATTCCCAATAACTACAAAGTCAAAATCACTATCATCTCTTGCTGTGCCTTTAACTCGAGAACCAAACCAAATAACTTTTATTAATTTATCTCCAGCAATTGTCTTGGCAGCCTTAACCACCTTGAGAGCTAATTCAAAATCCCTGGGGTCTATCTTAGACATATCGAGCTTAGGAGAAGCCATTCCTCACCCTCCTTTAATATCCACTAGTGAGTCAATTTCATAACTGTAAATGAGCAAATCCACTTCCAGATGTCTCATACCGCCATCGTACCCGATCATGCCACCATTCGCAACTATTTGTTGCAGCATCGGCTGCCGTTGTATTTTTCCAAGTCGGCGCTGCCGCATATTGAAACGTATATGGCGGCCGTGACAGCGAAAGGATATCGCGGCAAAGTGGTGGACATGGTGGAATACAGCGATTGCTACCGGACGCGCTCGCCATCTTCTGGCCGAAGGCATGCAAAAAGCCGATCTTCGCATGGATGAAACTTCCGAGGCTTTTATTTATGACGTAATTACGTGTTTTAACCTTACAGTTAGCAAAACGGAAACAACGGTGCTGAAAAGTCGCTGTTTGGCGGGGGATTTTTGACCCTATGTTGGTCTGAGGCGGGCCATCACAGAATACAATGGAATGACAGATACTGAGAGAACACATAACGTAATCCTGCATGGTGGAATTATCCGGACTTTAGTAAAGAGGTGGGTTATGGATAAACCGAGCATCTCGTTATGCATGATCGTCAGGAATGAGGAAAAATATCTTCCGAAATGCCTTAGCAGCGTGCAGAGAATTGTGGATGAGATCATCATTGTGGACACTGGATCAACGGATGATACCGTTGCGATTGCGAAGGCCTTTGGAGCCAAGGTGATTCAGATGCCGTGGCAGGACAGCTTTGCGGACGCCCGTAATCGGAGCTTCGAGGAAGCGACAGGGGACTGGATTCTCTGGCTGGATGCCGATGAAGAGATGGATGTGAACGAAGCCGACAAGCTCAAGGAGCTGCTGACCCGCGATGCCATCCGCGAGCAGCGGATCGAGGGTATTCAGTTTGTGTTTTACAATTACGTTGATGGGGGCGGTGTGGAGTCTGTATTACTGCACCGGATGGTTCGGAATCGGCCGCAATACCGCTTTGAAGAGAGGGTTCACGAACAGATTCTGCCGAATATGCTGAAATCCAACCCCCATCTGCAGCTCGGACAGGTGGATATTCATATCCATCATTACGGGTATTTGTCGCAAAATGTGGTCCGTCAAGGTAAAATTCAACGAAATGTAGCGCTGCTCCAGCAAGCGATATCGGAGCATCCGGATATTCCTACTTATTCTTATAATTTGGGTGTGGAGTTGTTCAGAAGTAAAGATTTTGCGGGGGCTGTAGAGAGCTTTGATACATTCTTGAATAAGTCGGCTGACTTACCCGTGCCGCTTGTGTCCAGTGCACATAAATACAGGCTGACGGCATTGGTTGAGCTGGGCCGTTATCACGATTTGATCCAGGACAGCATGGCAAGTATTTCACAATTCCCCGGGTTCACGGACTTGTATCATCTAAGAGCCATCGGTTTTAGTTCTCTGGGGGAAACCGGCGAGGCCATAGATGTATTACGGAAAGCGCTGAGCATGGGACCGGCCGAGGAGGGATATCCAAGCATCGCGGGACACGGTACTTTTTTGACATGCCTGGATCTCGGCAAGCTGTACGAACACGTTGGAAATCCAAGGGACGCGGACGTGTATTTTACCTTCGGGAGTGTAATGGTCAGCGATCCGAGGATCCGGGTCCGGGAATCTGCTATGACGAGTCTATCGTTCGACGATCCGAGGATCAATTCCAAGAACCGCCGATCTATTCAGGATCATGGAATCTAGCGTTCGACCGCAGGATACACCCACCGAGGCCCTCAACCTTTAACGGTGGGTTTTGCGCTTCCTCCAAAATAGCATCTCTAAAAAATAATTTCTCGAAATTTTCACGTGGGGGAATCCGAAGGACCTGCAGGCAAAGTCCATCCCGGAATGCGGTGAACCAGAGGTGGTGGCAATGTTGGGTGACCCGCCCAGAAATCGGAGAAACCTTATGCAGATATCTCGAGGGAAGGTTAAGCAAAACATACACAGAGAGGACGATGAACGATGGATGAGCAAACAAAAGCGATTCTCGAAGAAATTCGAGCTATGCGCGAGGAAATGAAAGAAGGGTTCGAGCGATTCGACAAACAGTTCGATGGCGTTCACAGCAAGATCGAATGGGCGGCACTGAGCTGAAAGTCAAGCTGTTTGATCTCGAAGCAAAAGTAAATAGCAGATAAATGGAGGGCCGAGCGAGATGAAATCTCCGAGGCTTTTATTTTCCCCTCAAACCCGGCCTCAATTTGAGAAATACGTGCTTGCGTTGTGCCAGTTTGTTCAGCTAACTTACGCTGCGTCCATCCCAAGGGGGTTCTCCTTGCCAAAACCCATTTCCAACAGCGACAGAAAAGCTATCCCAGTAAGCTGAAATTTCAGGGTCTTGGCGAGCTTCCTTCATAAAATCCTCAAAGTCTTGTCCCGGCTGCTTCGACATATCATTTCTCCTCTTTGCTTCATCCCTTTACTGTTCAAAGTCCAATCCAAATTATAGCACAAATAAGCCCGGACGATACTTCCGAGGCTTTATTTTCGACGTAATTACGTAGTTTAAGCTCCATGTCATGAATTTCAACAATTTGATCAACAGTTAATCTTACATACATTAATTTTTCCATGCATTCTTTGGCCAGTTTCATGACAGTCTCATTGCTCGCGGTATCTTTTTTAAAACAAATCCATACGCTGCCTATTTGCACTAGTTTCCTCAATCATCTTCTCATACACACCCTCATACCTCTTCACTAACCTTTGCATCTTCTCAAGCTCCTTTAAAGTTCCACGTTGATGCGCAGATTTATGAATGTATGACCAGTCAATATAAGGATACATACCAGATAAAAGCTTCAATACCCACTCTTTGGATTTACCATCGTTCGTAGCAACGTAAGAATCAAGTCTGTCCAAGATGATATCTTCGACACACATGACACAAACATACAAACCAGTTTCTTCTACCTGATACCGTAAAACTCTCCAGAAGGAAATTCTACATAAACAAACCTTCCAATACCTTATACGGAAAATCATCATAACTACTTAGCAGGTCTATATCTTCTGTAGCATATTGACCAGAATTATACGTGGCCACAACAAGACCACCAACAATAATAGGAGGTTCTCTGTGCCTTCAGTTCGTCTCGTACAGCGATTTCCATTTGTTCACCCACTCCTCAGGGGGTTTCGAGAAACAACTCATATACAGCATCACGTTTTTCTTCATCCCTCGGCCGTGTGTCTGGCTCAGATGGAATAACGGAGTCTCTCATGAAAAACCTGCGACGGTCCTCACTTTTTGCCAAGAGTTCATTCAGAGATTGCATGCGCCTGCCCTCCTTAAATTCATCCCTAAAACACAACTTTATCATACCATAGAACGAATGTTCTTCATATAATCTCATGGTGATCCTTCATGAGGCCGGCTTTTTTGAATTTCCACGATCCTAATCCATACCATCGCATGTTGAAGCACAGATAGATTACTCGAATACATAATGGAAGGATAGTGTATCGCACATTTTGCTATAGTGTCGTTGAAAATAGATGAATGCCATTACACTACAGCGCGGGGGGTGAATATATTGCATTATCAAAACTGAAGGGAGAGAAAAAATTTGTCTCAATCGAATCTGCCAAACATAACGCCTACCATCACGGTAAGTAGAGATGATGCCATATCCTTAATTATATCATCCATAGCGATGGAGGAACTGGGGCTTAGCCATATCCTGAATGCTGAAGGGGAGAAATTGCAGTTTGTATTAGGTACTTTGCCGGGGGTAACAGCCCCGATAGCGACGATCAGTGATTTGCTGAATGTTAATGATAGCATCCGGCAAACTCTGCGGGAAGTTGCGAATAAGGAATGGGTGCTGAACAACAAACTGGAACTGGCCTTGAATGCAACCAATCTTGTGGGTCCAACGGGGGCTACCGGACCAACCGGTCCATCGGGAGGACCAGTGGGACCAACAGGTGCCACAGGAGCGACAGGAGCAGCCGGAGCGGCAGGTGCCACCGGAGCCACCGGAATAGGAGTAACAGGTCCCACCGGAGCAACCGGAGACCCAGGAGCAACAGGAGCCACGGGAGTCGGAGTAACAGGTCCAACCGGGGCAACCGGAGCGGGCGGAGCAACAGGAGCGACAGGGGCTAGCGGAGCAACAGGAGCTAGTGGAGCCACGGGAGCTAGTGGAGCAACAGGAGCTAGCGGAGCAACAGGGGCAAGCGGAGCGACAGGAGCTAGCGGAGCAACGGGAGCAAGCGGGGCCACGGGAGCAACCGGAGACCCAGGAGCAACAGGAGCCACCGGAGCTACGGGAATCGGAGTAACCGGAGCAACAGGTCTGACCGGTTTAACCGGAGCAACAGGACTGACTGGTTTGACGGGAGCAACGGGTCTGACGGGCTTGACAGGAGTCACGGGCCTGACCGGTTTGACAGGAGTCACGGGCCTGACCGGTTTGACAGGAGTCACGGGTCTGACTGGTTTGACAGGAGTCACGGGTCTGACTGGTTTGACAGGAGTCACGGGTCTGACTGGTTTGACAGGAGTCACGGGTCT
>NZ_JBHHMI010000038.1:0-36473 GCF_042136365.1 Paenibacillus enshidis
AGAGATCCGCTCCTTAACATGATAGGTTTATTCTACAAGCCCTTATTTTTATTGTCCAACTAAGTGTAGCCGATCCACATGGTGTGCTTCCTAAAGTTGTCCGAATTAAGTGGAACTGGTTAAATGAGTCGGAACAACACTCACTACAGGAATGCCTTTAGCTAGTAAGCAATACTTACGATTTACTCCAAAAAGTATCGATCAAGGACAAAGTGAATAGGGACTTATCAGCTACAATAATAACTTGGACAATTATGACATTTACGGATTATTAGATCAGTGGAAGTACCAAAAAAGGATCTACTCTAGGCTGTTTGATCAATGGAATACTTTACGTATTTCTGCTCTAACGGAGATGCTAATACCAGGCAATATACTATACTTCTGTCTGTAGGAAAACTAAGTGTGGTTATTCCGGATCCATACGTCGATACTATCGCTGCGTTTCAATGGGGAGGAACAGAACTACTACAGCGGTGTGGAAAGATTGATATGGAGAATGTCTCAATCGGAGTGAACTTCGAAATGGATTTAGGAAAATACACAATTGGTATGTTACTGAATTTATTGACAGTAAGAAGCGTAAGCTTTCTGCCTCAACACTTCTTAATTACTGCCACGATTATATTATCTTTTTTGATTGGCTGATTACAGAGAACTTTACCACAGTTCAAAAAAGAACAGAAATTGAATTATCCACGCTAGAAACATTAACGATACGTGAAACAGAAAGCTTTTTGTCTTTTTTGGAGTATCAACTTGGGAATAATAAGCTAACAATAAACCGTAAGCTTTCTTCTCTTAAGTCCTTATTTGATTACTTACAGAATAAAGCCGAAACAATTGATTTAAAGCCTTATATACAACGAAATGTTATGGCTAAAATGGACTTGAATGCAGTAAAAGAAAGTCAGGAAACGATCGCGAATCGTATGGAAGGGAAAATACTGAGAGAAAATGATTTTGAAGCTTTTAGAGTGTTTGTAGCATACGATTATGGCGAATTAAACAAAACAAATAAACGTATCATGAATTTCCATCAGTTTAATCGTGAACGTGATACGGCAATAATTTCATTAATCTTAGGATCAGGACTTAGATTATCGGAAGTTTCCGGAATCAATCTTGAGGATTTAGACCTGACGAAATCATCTGTAAGAGTAACTCGAAAAGGGGGAAAAGAGCAATATGTTTACTTTAGCAGCCAAGCATCCCTAGATATTGAGAATTACCTGCAGGTAAGGGAAACAAGATATACCCCAGAAAAAAATGAAAAATATTTGTTTATTGCAGCACCTGTAGGACGCAAAGGTAAAAATAGACGTTTAACACAACGTTCTATAGAAAAACTTGTTGAGAAATATGCAACAGCCTTTGGAAAGCCGGCTTTGACGGTTCATTCTTTGAGGCATTCATTTGCCACACGTTATCATATTGAGAATAATGATGTCCCAAAATTAAAAAATCAATTAGGACATTCTTCAATACAAACTACAATGATTTATACGCACTTAACAGATGATCAAATGAAAAATGCTGTAAACAACATGGATAAATAATTTGGAGGGAGTGACACAAAGTTGCCTACCAGGCAGGAAAATTGACATAAAGTTACCCACCAGACTGGAGAATGACACATAAAGTTGCCTACCAGACTGGAGAATGACATCATAAAGTTGCCTACCAAGTTCCAAATTTGCTCCGTTAATTAAAGACAAAGGGCATAAATGCATGAAAGTAGGGAACTTTGTGTCATTTTGGTAGGGAACTTTGTGTCAATGTACAACTAATTTAGCTTCATCATAAAAATAAGTACCGGCTTGCCCTGCTATTTGTCCCAAATCCAAATTTGACGGTGTATAGCGGGTACTTCCTTTATAATATACGGTATTTAGCTGAGCTGATGTATTTTTTTCTCAGATGTCGCCATTGGTGCCCATGTATATTGAGTTCCATTCCATTGATAGATCTCTACAGCTTTCCTGATGATGACGTAATCATGAATAGTTGAAATAATGGTACTATTATAGCTCTCATATTGTACTGAAGGAATAAAAACATCTATAGCCGACATGAAAGCGCCTACGTATGGGTGCGTATAAGAAAAACCAAGTGTAATACTTTTACTTGTCATATCTGACAACTTTCCACTCTGATTTGCATAGGTTGTTTTTTGACCATACGCATAACTAGTTGTTATCCTACTGTCACCTGGTGAAGCTAAAATGCTAACGTCTCCTTTAACTGAACCATCTGTATTTAAATACTTCTCCTCACTATAAACAATATACTCATCTAGCTCTTTTTGTAGCTTTTCTTTTTCTGCTTCCGAGTCTGCCTTTGCAAGCGCGTTTTCATATGCGTTCACGTTAAGTTCTTTTCCTTCTTCAATCGCTTTCTCTTTAATGAAATTTTTTGATACCGTTGCTGATTCCGTAAGAGGATCGATTTTTTGAACGTCCGATTCTGCACTTTCTGCCTGTAAGGCAACGGCGGATAATTGAAAGATTAGTATTACTGTAATGAAAATTTTGAAATAAGGAAAAGATTTACTCATGTGGTGTTTCTCCTTTTTTATACAAATTTGTATTTAGTAAACAAACTATATTCCTAATTTTGGGATGTGTCAACTTTATTAATGAAAACTATTCTTGTAATTGTAACGGTTATCGTTTCGTATCCACAACGTCTTAAAATCCGGTAACACCGGCAAAGACCTTGAGGATCTGGTCTCCATCGACATCATAGGACTCATCCAAGGCCATCGAACGCTTCCGCACCGGCAAAGGCACCAAATAGGCAACATTTGTGGCCCGGTGTAACGAAAATGAAATCCTCATGCACTTGCATTCTCTCAAGAAAACTCGCAAGACATCTACTTTCATGACCCGATAGGGACTGACAAAGAAGGTAATGAAATTACTCTTATAGATATCCTCGGCTCCAAAGATGATGATGTGATCAATACGGCACAGTTCAATATCGAGAAAAACATAATCTACCGCAACCTCGAGATCCTGGACGACTGCGAGAAGGAAGTGGTGATTGGGTGCTTTGAGATAGAATACTTTTATGAAAATAGATAAAAAATTGATCATTTATTTATGATGCCTTAAAACATTAAAATACATATATTAAGCTGAAATAATTAGAGGTCCACTATGTTCAAATATGTCTTGATTTTAGGTTTTGCTTTTCAAATCATATTAAATATGTCGCGGCCGGCCTTGTCGCTCTATGCTTCGTTTTTGGGAGCTACTCCGTTTACCGTGGGTGTTTTAACCGCATGTTATGCGGTGCTGCCGCTTTTTTTGGCTATACGTGCCGGAAAGATTGCGGATGCGATTGGGGACAGGCTGCCTGTTTTGTTCGGAATGTCCTCGCTAGGAGTGGGAATGCTTTTACCTTGGCTGTTTCCTTACTTATGGTCCTTGTTTGCTTCTCAGTTATTAACTGGGCTTGCGAGTGTGTTCATCGCAGTTTCCTTGCAAAATGTACTGGGGAAACATGCTCCGGAGGGCAAAAGGGATGACTATTACAGCCATTTTAGTACAGTAAATTCTTTGGCAGCGGTAGCGGGTCCAATGACCGCCGGTTATCTACTTGACCTTACGACGTATTCCTTTGTTTTTGCCGCAGCTTCGATGGTTGCAGCAAGCACATTTCTGTTTAGTCTTAAACTGCCTGGAACAAGAAATCGAACCGCCCCGTCAAATATAAAGCTGTCCGAATCGTTAGGTCTGCTGAAATCAAAGCCGCTGCGTAAAGCTTTAATTGGCAATGCTTTGGCTCTATATTCCAGAGACATATTCACGGCATATTTTCCTTTATACGCGGTCAGTCATGGGATATCCGCTTCAGTCATAGGCTGGATTTTATCCATACAAGGGATTGCGATGGTTGCTGTCCGCTTTGTTTTGCCGAGATTAATCCGTATATCCAACCATCAGCTTATTTTGATTGGTTCCGTAGTTGCGGCTGGAATTGCGTTTCTGGGTGTAGCCGTATCTGAACATTATTTATGGATGAGCTTCTGGAGTGTTGTGATGGGTTTTGGCCTTGGGTGCGGACAGCCGATCTCCATGGCAGTCGCATATAATTCTTCGCCTAAATCCCGTACGGGTGAGGTGCTGGGGCTGCGTCTTGCGGCGAATCGGCTGTCCCAGCTTGCGGCGCCGCTTTTCTTTGGTTTTATTGGAGCTTCATTAGGATTGCTGTCTGTTTTTTACGTCAGTGGCGTATTCTTGTTAGGGGGCTCATGGCTGATCCGGCAGGAGAAAGAGCAAGCCGACGGAGGGATGGGATGAAAGAGCAAAATGATGAGAAGGAAAGCCTGAATACTGTGCCGCACTCTACGGGGACCAACATCCCTTCCATAACGATTCTGGATCATGCATGTGATTGCCACCATCATATATATGATCCATTACGGTTTCCATACAGTCCTGAAGATAAGCGCGGACAGCCTTCGTCCACGGTACAAGATTACCGAAAGCTCCAAACCCGGCTGGGTATGACTCGAAATGTAATTATAACCCCGTCAGCCTATGGAACCGATAACCGTTGCACCTTAGACGCCTTGCTGCAGATGGGTTCCAATTCGCGGGCGGTGGTTGTGGTTGATCAAGGTATAACGAAAGCGGAGCTTTCCTGCATGCACGACATCGGCGTAAGAGGAATTCGGTTTAATATCAGCACAGGAGCACCCAAGGATTTTGCGCTAATACAGTCTCTAGCTGAAAGGATAGCCGATTTTGGCTGGCACATTCAATTTTGGATGAACGCTGATGATACGGTTGAGATGAGCAAATTACTGAATAAGCTTGCATGTCCAATCGTTTTTGATCATTTGGGCGGGATACCTCTATCTGTGGGGGCAAGGCATCCGGCATTCAAGATTATGAACAGTTTAATGGAGCAGGGGAAGGCATGGGTGAAGCTGTCAGGAGTGTATCATCTTTCTCTGGAAGGACCACCTTATTATACTGATACGCTGCCTTTAGCCACAGCTTTCATTGAAACAGCTCCGGAACGTGTCATTTGGGGAAGTGATTGGCCGCATCCAAGCATGTATTCTGCCGGTAAACCGATGCCCAATGATGCGAATTTGCTGGATTTGCTGGCTGAGCAGGCGTCTAATCAAGAGATGTTTTATAAAATATTGGTTGATAATCCAGCTCGGTTATATGATTTTTAATGACGTCCCAAAATAAAAAGGCTTTCCGCAGTGTTTTCTGGTGGAAAGCCTTTTTTATTCAGTTACTGGTAATCCAATAAAATAATTAAGCTTTTAGCTTGGAGAGCATGCTGTCCAAATAATCCAAAGTTGCTTGGCGGTCTCCGCTGATTCTATTTTCCCGTTCCTCATCCTTTTTTAACTTTTCTTTGGCAGACTGCACGACCTCTGCTTCCTTGCTTTGCGGAATGACTAATACACCGTCTGCGTCACCCACAATAATATCCCCTGGATGTACAGATACACCGCCGCATGAGATCGGAACATTAACCTCTCCCATCCCCAGTTTCCCGCCTGCAGCAACGGTAGTTCCTCTACTAAACACCGGATAATCCAATTGCCGGATTCCGACGATATCCCGGATCACACCATCTACCACAATGGCTTGAATCCCCAGCGTTTTAGCCATTCCCACCACAAAATCTCCTGCGATTGCCCGATAGGTATCTCCTTTGGCATCGATCACAAGGACGTCACCCGGTTTGGCCTCACGTATTCCCTTCAACACCATGAGATTATCTCCGGCAGGCATTTTCACGGTAAATGCCCTTCCGGCAATTCTGTAATCGTCCTGCAAAGGCTTGATCGCAGAGTCCATGTTATTCATGCCATCCATCGCATCAGACAGGCACGTCGTGGGCAAATCTTTTAATTCCGGCAGGATATCTGTCATCTGATTACCTCCTCCATTGAAATAAACAACCTTGAATATAGTTTACTTCGGCAGGATAGATCAGCTGAAATTTAAATTATTTATGGTGTTCAATAAAAACTTCCTATTATAAAGTAGCGACGAAAACAGAAATAAAAAAAATCTATGATAAATGATCAAAAGTAAATATTTTATGTATTTTTTAAGTTTTACTATATTGGGATTAAGAAAAAATTCTACACAGCGAAAGGAAATGAACATATGACCACTTACAAATTAGGCGCCCTGTACGGAGACGGCATCGGACCGGAGATTACGCAATCGACGATCGACATTTTGAAAGCGGCTTCTCAGAAAGCCGGCGCAAATATAGAATTCATGACCCTGCCCATGGGCTGGGTGGGCATTGAAGAGTACGGGGACCCGATTCCGCAGTACACCAAGGATGAACTGGAAAAGCTGCACGGCTGGATCATGGGACCCCACGACTCCGCCGCTTATCCTGAGCAGCATAAAGCAAATCGCAACCCGAGCGGCGAGCTTCGGCACTACTTCGATCTCTATTCCAACGTTCGCCCAGCCAAGAACATGGCAGGTATCAAGGGTGTGGTGGAAGACACGGACCTGGTCATTTTCCGTGAGAACACGGAGGGCTTCTACTGTGACCGCAACATGTATATGGGAACCGGCGAATGGCAGATCACCGAAGATGTCGTCGTTTCCACCGGCGTCTTCACCCGCAAAGCGGCGGAGCGTATTGCTCATGAAGCCTTCCGCATGGCTATGCAGCGCCGCAAAAAGGTCACAATCGTGCATAAAGCGAACGTGATCAAGCTGGGCACCGGTCTGTTCAAGAATGTCTGCCTGGAGGTCGCCAAGCAGTACCCGGAAGTGCAGGTGGACGACTACCATATCGATGCCATGACGGCTCACCTTGTACGCCGGGCGAAAGACTTTGACGTCATTGTCACAGAGAATATGTTCGGAGACATTCTCTCGGATTTAACGGGCGAGCTTGTAGGCAGCCTGGGGCTGGCTCCATCCATCAATACCAACGACAAGCTGGCTATGGCGCAAGCGGCGCACGGTTCTGCGCCAGACATTGCCGGTCAGAACATCGCCAATCCGGTAGGCATTACCCTGTCCACCGTCATGCTGATGGAATGGCTGAGCGCGCGCCACAAGGATGAGAAACTGAAGACGGTTGGCGAGCTGATAGAAAAAGCCGTATTCAAGACGATGGAAGAAGGTGTGAAGACACGAGACTTGAAAGGATCGGCTTCCACCACCGAATTTACGGCTGCTATTGTCGCCAATATAGGCAAGCTGTAATCCAGCGGATTCGGTACACCGCCGAATCTTCTCATTCAGCAGCTGCTTGAAAGGGATTAGACCATGAATTTAAAGCAACAGTTAAGCCAGGTTGGACGTTATCTGCTGGACCATGAATTGGCCTGGGGCACCTCCGGGAACATGAGCGCTCGCATCGATGAAGAACACATGCTGATCACCGCATCCGGAACTTTCATGGGAGATTTAAATGAGGATGACTTTATAATCACCCATATCCCGACGGGAACTTATGAAGGGACACACAAAGCGTCGAAAGAAACGCCATTTCATACCGGAATATACCGGCGGCGTCCTGATGTCGGAGCCATTTTGCACTCGTCGCCATTTTACAGCACTTTAATGGCTTGCAGCGATACACCGCTTCTCTCGGAGCTGTTTATTGAGACCATGTATTATTTGGAGCATGCTGCTTATGTGGATTACCATCATCCCGGAACTCAGGAGCTTGGAGATGCCATTGCGGAGCAAGCGGAAAAAGCCAATGTCATCATCATGCGCAACCATGGCGTAGTGGTATTTGATGATCATTTGACGGAAGCCCAAATGCGGCTGGAAACGCTGGAAATGGCCTCTCGGATGATCATTCAGGCTCAAGCCGCGGGCATTAAACTGAACAAAATTCCTGATCAAGTGGTTCAGAGCTTTCTGGAGGACTCCAAGTACAAACCACGGAAACGTCTTGGCGGCAAATGATAACCAGAAAAAATTCAAGGGAGGGATGGACATGAGCAAACGGGTCGGTTTGGTACATGCCACGTTAAATTCAGTGCAGCCCATGACAGAAGCTTTTCGCCAATACGCGCCAACGATGCAGTCGCTGAATTTTTTGGATGAAGGCCTGATTGCAGAGTTAAATGCTGCAGGCAAAGTTACACGGCCATTGATCCGGCGGTTCATCCGTTTAATTGAAAAAGCCGAGGAGGCCGGAGTGCACGGTGTACTTCTAAGCTGTTCAAGCTTCACGCCATATACTTCCCTGGTTAGCCAGTTATTTGATTTTCCCATTGTCAGCGTTGATTTTGCCATGCTCGAAGAGGCTGTCCAGCTTGGCACGAAAATTGGTGTCATCGCCACGGTAGTGACCGCTGCTCCCATCACCAAGCAGATCCTTGAAGAGATTGCGGAAGAAAGGAACAAGCCGGTTGAGATTTATACCGATACGCTGACAGATGCCTTTGCAGCTCTGCAAAACGGGGAAGAGCAGCGTCATAATCAAATCATTCGCGACAAAGTGGAGGAAATGTCCCGGAATTGCGATGTCGTCGTTCTCGCGCAGATATCCATGGCCAGAGCCATGGAAGGATACACTCCGCCGGGAAAGCCGGTATTGACCAGCCCGGAAAGCAGTATCCGGTCTTTATTGGAGCAGTTGGCGGATTAGGGGCAAAGCGAAAGGAGTTGCAGCTATGATCGGAGTCGTAGCGGATGATACAACCGGGGCCAATGATATCGGCCTGATGTTCAACAATAATCATTATGCCGTTAAAGTAGTTGCTTTTGATGAAGAGGAGCAGCCGAGCGCGGATCAGGCGGATGTGCTTGTTATCGACACAGACAGCAGACTGGATACACCGGAACTGAGTTACGAAAAAGTGTTTAAGGCCACACGCCAGCTTCAGCAGCTTGGATGTAAAACTTATTTTAACAAAACCTGCTCTGTGTTTCGGGGCAATGTAGGCAAAGAACTGGATGCCATGATGGATGTGCTGCAAGAAGATTTCGCAGCGGTAATACTGGCTTTTCCAAAAAACGGCCGTCAAACAAGGCATGGTATTCATACCGTTCATGGAAAACGCCTTGAAGAATCTGGGTTTGCCAAGGACCCGGTACATCCCACCCTGGAATCGGATATCGTCAAAGTTCTGCAATCCCAGACAGAACGCAAAGTGTCCTTAATTCCGATTGAAAAGGTTAGAGAAGGCGTAGTTTCGTTAAGAGCTGCCGTTGCTGCCGCGAAAAGGTCCAGTAATTATTGCATCATCGACGCAGAAACACAGGCTGATTTATTTATGGTTGCAGGTGCTGTTCATGATATGCCTGTTTTATGCGGCAGCTCAGCCATTGCGGAAGAGCTTCCCAAGTATTGGGGGCCACGAAATTCCCCGAATCCCATGAATCATAAGGATATGACCGATTCCAACGGAGTATTTATCGTATCCGGAAGTCTGACTCCTCAGACCAAGGCTCAAACGGCTTACTTGATTCAAAAGGGAATAGATTATATTATTCTGGACTCCCGGAACTTTTTCCATCCGGGCAGGCAGTCCGAAGAAATTGAACGTGCGGTTAAATTGGCGTCAGGCATCATTCAGATGGGCAAAGATGTCCTGATCATGGCGGACAATGATCCAGACGTCGTAAAGGAAACCAAAGAAATAGGACAGAGTCATCATCTGGATTCTCTCTCTGTTAGCAAAACCATTTCCGATGTATTGGCAGTCGTAACCCAGAAAGTGCTGGAGCAGACGGGTTACAAGCGTTTAATCGTTGCAGGTGGCGATACTTCAGGAACGGTGTGCAGGAAATTGGAGATAAAAGGGAACTATATTGTCCAGGAAATCGAAACAGGTTTGCCTTCAGGGCTTGCCATTGGTCCGGAGTTACTGATTGTACTCAAATCCGGAAGCTTTGGAACCCCTGAATTTCTAGAGCGTGCCATTCAGCATCTTAAAGAAATCTCGTCTAAGTGATGCAGCTATAGACACCACCCAGCCTGAATTACAGGATGGTGTCTTGGTCAGGTTTAATTGTAAGCGCTATCAATCGGAAAGGGATGACACCATGTTGGCTTTATTAGGATTATTAACACTGTTGGTTTTTACGGTCTTGGTCATGAGCAAGCGCCTGATCGCATTCACCGCTATTATCGTCGTTCCCATTATTGTTGCTATTATAGGCGGCTTTGGAGCACAGCTTGGAGACTTGATGATTGAAGGCGTGGAATCTGTAGCCAAAACAGCTGTGCTCCTGCTGTTCGCAGTTCTCTATTTTGGAATCATGATGGATTCAGGCTTATTTGATCCGCTAAGTGCCAAGCTTTTGAAAATAGCCAAGGGAGACCCGGCAAAGATAGCCGTAGGGACCGGCATATTGGCTTTGCTATGCGCTCTGGATGGTGATGGAACCACAACCTACATGATTGTATGTTCCGCCATGCTGCCCGTGTATCGCAAGATAGGAATGAATCCGCTAGTTCTTGCCACAGTGGCTATCATGTCACTCGGGATTGTTGCAGGCATGACGCCGTGGGGAGGATCAGCTACACGCGCGATCAGTGTACTGGGGCTGGATGCTGGTGATTACTTTAGTCCGTTTATTCCTACTATGCTGCTTAGCGCTTTGTGGATTCTCCTGACAGCCTATGTTTTAGGCAGAATCGAACGCAAACGGATAGGAACATTAGAGATCGAGCTTGATTCCGAGAAAGAATCCGAAGCAGAGGCAGGTGAGAAGAAAACCAAAAGCACCTGGAAGCTATGGTTTAACTTGTTCCTGACGATTGCTCTGATGGCTGTGCTTATCGCGGATATCATACCTTTGGCTACCCTGTTTATGATTGCGTTTGTCATCGCGCTTCTCGTGAATTTTCCAAATCTGGAGGATCAGAAGAAAGTCTTGAAAGAGCATGGGAGCAATGCCATACCTGTGGTCAGCTTAGTGCTTGGGGCAGGCATCTTTACAGGCATTTTATCAGGTACGAAAATGGTTGACGCCATGGCTGGTGAGTTAGTTGCCTGGATTCCTCAATCCATGAGTCCTTTCTTTACCGTTATTATTGCCATCATCGGTATTCCATTGAGCTTCTTTATGTCCAACGATGCCTACTTCTTCGGGGTTGTTCCTGTTTTGGCGCAAACGGCGGAGCAGTATGGATTCCATCCGATTGATGTGGCAAGAGCGTCTGTAGTTGGTCAGGCAGTGCATCTGCTCGGACCTACATCGGCACCGCTATGGGTCCTGATCGAGTTAATTCGGTCTGATTTGGGCAAATTGCAAAAATATTCATTTATTCCGATTCTCATCGCCTCATTGGCCATGCTTGCTTTCGCGGTTATTACCGGGGCAATTTCCATCGGATAAATCTTGTTGTCCATACTACATTAAAAAGCGAAGGGAGTAGGCAAACCATGAAAAGAAGAATAACAGGCGCGATTGTAGAGGTCAATCATACCGCGAACCAGTTTAAATCCAGCATTGTGCTGCTGGTGGACGGCAAACATATTGATGTCAAAAGCATGCTCGGATTGAGCATCACCTTGTTTCAGGACGATGAGTTCAAGCTGGAGATCCACGGACCGGACGAAAAAGAAGCCAAGGAAGCCATGCTTGATGTGTTTGCAAAAAATGGTCTTCGTGTAGAAATCATATAATGTAAAAAAGGGCCTTCTTCTTATACAGTTCGGGAGAAGGCCCTTATTGTGTTTCAGATCGCCCGATAGCGCTCTTTTATAAAATTCACAAATGCTTTAACTGTCGCCAAGTCTATAAATTCTTTTCTGTACAGCATCCAGGTTGTCCACAAAATAAGTTCACCCGCACTATCCCTTAAAGGGATTTGTTCCAGTTCTTCCTCCTTATCCATGACAATAGAAGGAACAATGGCGTAACCCAATCCGCTTTGAACCATCCTTTTAGCGATTTCCATCGTATCCACATCCATAGAGACAAGTGGAGGTTTGGAATAGTTGTTTTTCCACCAACTGTCGATCACCATAATCAAAGCGGGATCGGTATTATAGGTGATTCTCGGTTTGTTTGCCAGTGAATCCAGATCAATGGGGGATTTGGATATGATGCAGATCGTTTCCTGATCGATAATCTCTTTTTCTTCGGACCAGTGGTGTTCGCCGCGCACGATGCCGATTTGTACCTCCTGTTTAAACACTGACGTAATAAGGTCCAAGTTGAGCCCTGTTTTAACCGTAAAGTCCACCAAAGGGTAAAGGTCAAGAAATTGCCTCAGTATATCTGGGAGCTTATACAAGGCCACTCCTCTTGCAACGCCAAGTCGAAGCGTGCCTTGAATTTTCCCCTCCATGTTTCTGAGCTCTTCCTTGATATTCGAGAGCTTAAACAGCATCTCTTTGGCATATTCGACAAGGATAGCACCCTGCTCAGTAAATTCCACGCCGCGTCTGCCCCGGTATAACAACGTGATGCCAAATTCCTTCTCAATCTGCTGAAGGCGATAGGTAAGTGAAGGCTGAGAAATAAACATACGCTCTGCTGTTTTTGTAATGTTTTTTTCCTGCGCAAGCAATTGCAATGTGGTCCAATCTTTCTCATCCATGTGGAGGTCTCCTTCAGACATAGAAAAAAATGATGTAATGACTTTGATATCATCATTATATTCTATCATTGTTTCGTGTCCATAACGTCAAAAACGGGTTTACCAGTAGAAGTGAGGACCTGAGGATCAGATATGCATCTGAACTTTTGGACTAACGAATTATTCTGAAGCCGTGTTCTCGCAGCAGCCAAGCAGATGGACCACTCGAAAAGCCACGAGATACCTACATTTATTGTAATTAATTTATATGATATTACTTATTTGGATGAAGATAAAGTGATCCGATGAAAAAATCAAGCCAAATTTGTAACCTTTAGGGATGTAATTTTTACCACTTTCGACATTTTAAAAAATGTCTAAATAGGACATAGGGCCCGCCGTCCTGGTCGGGGAAAAGAAATTGCTCCGAATCATTAAAAAATGTAATGATATCAACTGGTTACAAAATTTTAATTTTTATTTAACCTTTCTGAAATCAGGATTTTTAATGCTTTTGGAAAACAAATCATGCCTCCTCTTCTGATTCCTTGTGCTCAAGTTCGCCTGTGTCAAACAGGACTCGGGGCTGATGATCGTTTCTGGACGGTCCGTTTACAATGGGACGAGCCCGGTGGGAAACAGGCCGGGTGAAAAAATCTGGGACATCAGGAGGAACACAAAAGCATGAATTGGAAAAACAAGATCATTTCGTTGAGCGTAACAGCAACAATGCTGACAGCAAGTCTAACGGCAGGGGCATTCACGGCATCCGTATCGGCAGCCGCGGTTGAAAATTCAAAAGCGGAGGTTATCTGGGGCGTTAATCTGCGTACGTCGCCTTCGACTTCTGCAAGCACTATTCGTCAGTTGCCTAAAGGCGAGACGGTAACGATCCTTGAAGAATCCGGATCAGAATGGTACAAGGTGCAGGATGCCGACAATCGGACAGGATATATATCATCTTCATCAAAATATACTCAAGCTATCAATGGTGGCGTCGGTTCTGGCGGCAATACAGGCGCTTCGGACTCGAATTATACTTCCACCGCCAAAGGCAGCCAAGCTGTAGAAAAGGTAATCGCTGCAGGCATGAAATATTGGGGTACACCTTACGAATATGGAGCAAACCGTAACAGCACAGCAACATTTGACTGTTCCAGCTTTATACGACGGGCCTTCCTGGATGCACTAGGCACCAAACTGCCATCCGATTCCCGCCAGCAGGGGGATTATGTTAAAGCTAAAGGTCCGGTTCAGACCGATTGGAGGAAGCTGAAGCGGGGGGATCTGATGTATTTTATGTCCTATAAAGGAACAAAAGCCTCTTCTTATGCTGGTATTAACAAGTCCAAACAACGGATTACACACACCGGCATTTATCTGGGGGACGGCAAAGTGCTGCATACGTATTCCAATGAGGGCGGGGGAGTAACCATCAATGACATTGCAGGCAAGCATTGGGAGTATCGTTTCCTGTTTGGAGGAAGCGCACTGTAACAAATGAAAGAAGTAATCAAAGAGAGCGCCGAAACTGGCGCTCTCTTTGATTATGATCGACTCCATACGCTATCAGCGGGGCAGTGCCTTTAGCCGGAAGGTTAAGCTGGCGAAGTCGCCTTTCAGATCAGAGACGACAAGTCCGATGCTCATTAAACGGTCTCCGCCAAAGCTTTCACCGCCGAATGCAAGGCGGAAGGGGGAACCGTCGGCTTCCACCAAGCTGTTATTCGTCACCCCGGTTTCAATCTTGTATTTGAGCTGCGGGTCAAGTCCTTTGAGCGATAACCGCCGGATCGGACCGTTCGGCTCAGCCAGTACGCGGAAGTATGCGACAAACGCTTCCGACCGGTCCTCGCTGACGAACATCCAGGCCGTATCGCCCCGGCCTTCGAACGGGCTGAGGAGCCGGTACATATCCCCTTGCTGCACAAGGGAACGGATTTCCTTGTACTGGGCAATTTGTTTGGCAGCGAGTTCTTTTTCTTCCTTCGTAAACTTGGTTAGGTCAAGCTCGTAGCCAAAGTTGCCGCTCATCGCCACATCGCCGCGAATAGCAAGCGAGGTCATTCGTCCCACCTGGTGGTTCGGGACGTTCGAGACGTGAGCTCCCATGGTGCTGGCCGGATAGACGATGCTGGTTCCGTATTGGATCGCTAATCTTTCGATGGCATCGGTATCATCGCTGGTCCAGGTTTGCGGCATATAATATAGCATTCCCGGATCAAATCGTCCGCCGCCTCCGGAACAGCTTTCGAACAGGATGTCCGGGAAGCGGGAGGTGAGACGGTTCATCAGATCGTACAGCCCGAGCATGTAACGGTGTGCGGTTTCCTTTTGCCGCGCGGCTGGAGCTGCTGCCGAGGCGATCTCCGTCATATTCCGGTTCATGTCCCATTTGACGTAAGTAATCGGAGCGGAAGAGAATACAGCGCTTAGCGTATCGTATAAATAATCGCATACTTCCTGGCGGGAGAGATCGAGCACGAGCTGGGACCGTGCCTCTGTCCGCCGCCGGCCATCGGCATGCAGACACCAATCAGGATGCTTACGGTACAGCTCGCTGTCCGGTGATATCATCTCCGGCTCTACCCAAAGGCCAAATTGCAGACCCTGTTCGTTCACCCGTTTGGCCAGGTCGGCCAGGCCGCCAGGCAGCTTGCGGCGGTCCTCAAACCAGTCCCCAAGCGAGCTATCGTCTTTATCGCGCTTTCCGAACCAGCCGTCGTCAAGTACAAAGAGCTCGATACCGAGGGGACCTGCTTCCTTGGCAATCGCTTCGATTTTATCTGCGTCAAAATTGAAATACGTGGCTTCCCAATTGTTCACCAGGATCGGACGCACTTTATCACGATAGACGCCCCGGCACAGGCGGGTACGGTAGAGCCGGTGATAGGTGCGCGACATGCCGCCGATGCCTTCTCCGGAATAGACCATGACAGCTTCAGGGGTTTGAAAGGATTGGCCTGGTTCCAGCTGCCAGGAGAAGTCAAAGGGATTGATGCCAATGCTTACGCGGGTTTGGCTGAACTGCTCCACTTCCGCCTGCGCGATAAAGCTGCCGCTGTAAACGAGACTGAAGCCATACACATCACCATGATCCTCGGTTGCATCAGGACGAAGCAGGGCAAGAAAGGGATTCATCTGGTGACCGCTTGATCCCCGCCTGCTTTCCAGCCGAATAGCACCTGGGCCGAGCTCACGGCGCTGGATATGCCGTTCCCGCACCCAGGCTCCGGACAGATAGAGGGCCTCGTAATTGGAATCGGCAAAATCGACAGAGGCGCTCATGGCCTGCTCAAGCGTCATGGCAGCGTTTCCTTTATTCTCAATCAAGGCCGATCGGGCAATAACGCTGTGATTCGCAAAAACGGTATAGAGGAGTGTAACTTGCAGGCCCGAATATTTGTCCGCAAGGGTCAGAAAAAGGGTCGCCGCTTCATCATCCGCTTCGGTATAGACGGCAGGCAGTCCTTCGAGCTTGGGTTTCCCCGATACAATCCGGTATCCGGTATATTTCAACTCTGTAATCCGGGTACCGTCCGCGAGTGTCAACTGATAAGCAGGCTGCCGGAAGTCGCTTGTTCCATACTGGGGGTACTCCTGGGGCAGCGTATCCAGGGAAATCGAGTGGTCGGAAGAAACCGGGTTTGGAGAGAAGGAGCAGCGCTCCCTGAGCTCCAGTATACTGGCCAGACTGCTGTCATGATGAAGCCGGGCTCCCCAATAGACATGCGCGGGATAGCCTTCGACGAGTTGGAGAATATAGCTGGAATCCTTGGACTGCAGGTGGAACAAGCCAAGTGTTTCGTCTACGTGAATGTTCATGGAAATTCACTCCTTTAGGGGTTCATTGAATAGATTTACTGAGTTACCGGTTTAGCTGCTACACGAGCTTTCCCGTATGACCAGCTTGGTTCCGATGACGCTGTGAGCAGGCGATTCACGACCCTCAAAACGTTCGGCCAGCAGTTGAACGGCAGCCTTGCCCATCTGTTCGGGATAGGCCCGCACTGTGGTCAGCGGAGGCTGTACGAAGGCGGCCATCTCAATGTCGTCGAAGCCCACGATAGCCATATCCTCCGGCACCTTGACTCCATGTCCATGAAGGGCGCGCAGGGCGCCGATAGCGAGCGGATCGCTGGCCGCGAAACATGCTGTCGGACGTTCTTGTCCAGCCAAAAGCTCGTTCATCATCCGGTATCCGTCAGCCGTGCTCCAGGCTCCCGTACGGACGAATTGAGGATGATATAGCCCCCGTTCCCGCAAGAACCGTTCAAAATAATGTGCCCGCCGCTCTCCTTCGCCCTCACCGCCGATAAATCCGATCCGGCGGTGGCCCAGGTCAAGTAAATGTCCGAGCGCCTGCTCTACAGCCTGCCGGAAATGGAGCCGTACCGAATCATACTCTAATGGTTCCCGGTATTGGTCTACCAGAACAATGGTATTTTTGTCGGGATGCAGCTTGACGGCCTCTTCGGGATCAACGCCGCCCACAACGATCAATCCATCCGTCTTTTGCAGGGCAACGAGGGAGGAGCGGCCCCGCAGGGTCTGCCCCAGCGTCAGGCCAAGCTCTTCACAACGCAGCTCGATGCCTCTACGGATTGAGGCATAATACGGATCGTCCCGTTCCTCTTCGATCGAACACCATAGGAGGAGAGAGACCGTTTTTCCGGCACGTTCCGTGTTTTGTTTTAACTGCCTTAGCCTGGACGGCTTATATCCAAGCTGCTCGGCAACTGCAAAAATCCGGCTTTTCGTGTCTGGGCTAACGGCTAGGGACAGGTCATTGTTCAGAACCCGCGAAACGGTTGCGGCAGACACCCCCGCTTCACGGGCAATGTCTTTAATGGTTGCCAATGGAGACACACCTTTTTAGTTAATATTTTTACTAAAATAGAACTGAATTCATCCTAGCATACCCCTCTGGCAGTTTCAAGATAGGTATGGTTATTCTTCTGAGAATGTACATCGATAGACGTTTTTGTTATACTTTTCTCATCATTTGTGACTGGGGGTTTTACCGTGGCAATACTAAATTGCTCATTCACTAGGGAGTCCTCATGCAAAGCCTGATTTAGGGCGATACTTTGCATGGGGCGCGATAGGATAGAAGATTGATTTTATCGCCCAGGCTTAATCGTTTCTTATAGCAGGCTTTGCACCTTATGATCTTTAATGAAAAATAAGGGGCTGAAGAGCTATGAGTAAACCATTTATTAAAAATCATCAATATAACGTCATTAAGAAACAAACAGAATTCATTCAGAACACTTTGCGAAACGTGGCGGATCGGAGTGTCCTGAGCACGGTAAGGTATAGCGCCTTAACGAATATTGTTGAAGCATTTCCTGACCTGACGGAGGATCAGCAGCAGATGCTGGAACAAATATCGGCCTTCGAGACGGCATACGATTTCCAAAGATATCTTGGCGAATTGGAATCATACCTGGAGTCATATCCGCCGATTACGCCGATCAACAAGAAAGGGTACTGCCTGTTTTGTAATCGGCATCATGAGCTTGCATTCTTCCTGGTCAAGACCAAGCCTGCCATCCCTTCACCGGATAATTATGCTGCCATTGGTCAATACGTATGCATGGATAATCAGGTATGCAATCAGAGTATTACGGTTACAGGGTCACTGGAGAAGTTCATTCTCTCCGTTCGAAAATAAAGGTTTTAACTCAAAAAAATGGGGTCGTTCCAAAAGCCATTGAACATGGCCTAGGGGTTGCCCCTTTTTTCTATTGTTCTCTTTCTTTAATGAAATACGTGGTTATTCAGAGGTGGAATTATTCCAAGATTACGGTTTCGTTTGAATCATTCCAGCTGGTAATCTTATATTTAAACTATGATACAGAAAATTACAGTTCATGGTCAGGGAAATTTAAACTGTTCGCAAATGATATGGGAAGGAACACGGCTACGGCGACATTCATAAACGGCTCGAAATCGGTCCTGTTGGACTTGCTTGCGCAGAGGACGCAAGCCGTCACCGAATGCGTGCGGTCTCCCTAAGCTGGTCGTGCAGTACAAATGGGTAAAGGCGAGCAAGGCCCATAGGTGAATAAAGGCTGTGGGCGAACGAACCTGATATCTTGGACTGGAGGAAAAAGATCTCAATCGGACATCGTTTAGCATAGTAAGCTGAAATGGTTTCCGTCTCCAACGAAACGTCGGTGCACAGGAAGGGGGGGCGAACGCTTGCTCCGGACAGCACAGCAGAACAACAGCGTTGTCGATCTCGTTCAAGGCCCCTTCGTACCGGTACGTCCAGTAGAAAGAGCCATTCATGGTCACGGGACGAACGTCTTCCTTGCTGATGTATGTGGCGAAGTCTTGAACGGAGATACGGATGCCCTGCGGGTAAATGATTCGATTGGTCTTCAAGGCTCCAATCAAATGATAGCCCGCAGTTGTATAGCTGTCGATGACACGAGGACAGGTAAACCAGGAATCGACCAGCACGTACCCGCCATGGGGCGGAAGCGGCAGGATGGCCGCCATGTCGCAGACGCGATCGATTTTCGTATAGATCGTGCCGTCGGGAGGGTCTTGGTTTTGTCGTAGAGATCGAATGGATGAGCGATAAGTCCGCGCATCCCACGGCAGTAGCTTGCATCTGGTGGTCCCACACGACCTTGCCGAGTAGATGCGAATGATGAAAACTGGTGAAATCAATCGGAGCCTGGGCCTGTGACGAAGGCTTGGTCTTCTAAGCGACCGTATCATCATGAATGACGAAAAGTGGCTCCGACGTTCGTTCGGACGCTTGCACCACTTGGCGAAGGGATTTGGTCTTCACTTTCATCTGCAGCACGCATTCGTCCCATTTGTCTTCGACCTAAAAATGGCCGAGCGTCGTCCGGTGGCAATCGCTGTATTCCGCCAGATCCACTACCTTTCCGCGAAATCCTTTCGCTGTCGCAGCCACCATGTACGTCTCGATATGTCCAACTACCGGCTTTGAGAAATACAACGCGTGATCGGGTACGATGGCGGTATGAGACATAGCGAATTCTCCTTTGGTAAATGGGGTTGTGGTGACTACTTTTTACCACAAGGAGCGCGCTTTGCTTCTATTCTTTTTGTTTTTACAATTTATTGGGAGCGAACTTGCTCATTTTATAGCTAGCAATATAGTAATTACTAAAAAACAAGGACATTTCACCTAATTCCATAGTATATTATTCCTGAAAAGGGAAATTAAATCGAAAATGGTAATGACAATGAGCTGAAAATAGTTTATTATCATATATGGTAATTATTACACTACAAGGAGTGAAGTAAATGAAAGTTAAAGTTAAAGGAAAGGTAGTTGGCATCTTATTAACTGCTCTGTTGTCTTTCGGTTCGGTAGCCTCGGTTTCGGCATCATCTAGTCCTGAACCATCAATAGCCCTTGATTCAACGGTTCCGGAAGGATACCGGGTTGTCAAAGAATATGATCCTATGGACGAAAGTACGAAAGTAGACATGCAAGTAGAGGGAGAGAGCCTGCTAGCCGAAACTAAAACTCTTCAAAATTCCTCCGAATCTATTCCTGCTTTGGATGATACTGAAATTCTGAAAAATGAAACGCATCTTTATCGAGAGTTGCAGAATATTGAAACGGGTGATGTTGTACCTCAATACATCACCGAAATGGTTGTTGCAGCTGATCCCTTTTTATACTCAGGGTCTAACCAAAATTCCGACAAGTCCCTTAAATTGACTATCACTTTGTATTATCATCAAACCACAAAAAACTCTTTGGCTTATTTAGGTTTAGATAAAGCTTATTGGCGCTATGACAAAGGTAGCTCGCCTAACAGTAACATTACTCCGTATTTAACTCATACAGCAGAATTGCTTCAAATAGGGCCTGGTATTAATGATCATGGCCAGGTTCAGAGAAAAAATGTTTCACCACTTGCTGGTGATCTTTCCTTCGGTAAAACCTATCTTGCAGAAGTTCCTTCTAGTTGGATAGAGGTTCTTGACCAAGGATTGGCAACGGAGGTTGGACTTAGGGTAAATGCTAAATTTTTGAATCAATCAACTGGTAAAATTATTTCATATGGTTGGTCCTTAACAATTAAAGGGAAGAGCCCATTGTAAATTAATTCATGCTTATTTATAAATTATCAAAATATGCTGAAATGAAAAGAGAGGTCCAGGAGGGCCTCTCTTTTCATTTGGCGTGATTGTTTGAAATGCAACTGCTGTAACTTTCAAGTTAAGTTGGCCCCATGATTCTTTTGAAAGAAGAAGATGTCATCCGAATATTAAAAGAGCTGAACTACGAAGATACAGCACGTAAATTTACGCATTAGAGCGTGTCTGAAAACTAACCTCAATGGAGCTATTTCAGCAAAATCATAGCAGAAGCTAAATAGGCAAAGCTCAAAAAGCTACGAGCAAGTTTATCATATCGAGTGGCGATCCCACGGAATGGTTTGAGTTTATTGGAAAAAAATCCCACGACGTGACGTTCCTTATATCGATGGAAATCACATTCCCATGGATCTGCAGCATTGGACTTTGGAGGAATGCAAAACGTCGCTTCCTGGGATGTCATGTGATCTCGAATCGCTTGGGTTCCGTAGGCTTTATCGGCTAAAACAACGCTTCCAGACAGCGTTACACCCGAAAGAACATCAACGGCCACCGAACAGTCATTTCGATTTCCCGCCGTTAAAACCAAGTGAATCGGATTACCCAGAGCATCCACTATGGCGTGGATTTTGGTGTTGCGTCCGCCCCGAGAAAGTCCGATTTCTTGACCGGTTTCGGCATGTTCAGCCCTTTTTTTGCCCCTGCCGCATGCTGGTGAACTTTGCAGGAAGTGCTGTCCATCGAAATTTCCTAAGTCAGCATCGCTGGACAGCGACTCAAACACCTTTTGAAAAGCATCCTTTTTGCTCCACAAACGAAAGCGGGAATATACCGTTTTCCAAGGACCAAAACATGAAGGTAAATCGCGCCAAGGTGCACCTGTTTTCACTTTCCACAACATTCCATTCAGCATGATTCGATTAGGTTTAGAAGGTCTGCCTTCACCTGTGTTTTCGGGCGGTAATACATCTTTGATACGCTCCCAGTCTTGATCCTTGATTTCATGGCGTCTTAGCATCATTTCACACGTTCCTTCATGATTTCATCTTGGTAAAATTATGCTACAGCTTCGCTTTTGAAGCAATGGCTAGTTTTCAGACACGCCCTAATCTAGCTTCATCATAAAAATAAGTACCGGCTTGCCCAGCTATTTGTCCCAAGTCCAAATTTGACGGTGTATAGCGGACACTTCCTTTATAATATACAGTATTTAGTTGAGCTGATGTATTCTTTTTCTCAGATGTGGCCATTGGTGCCCATATATATTGAGTTCCATTCCAGTGATAGATCTCCACCGCTTTTCTGAAGATGACGGAAATGAAATCGCTTACATATGGATGCGCAACACGACGCACTCCTGAAGCATCTGTCTTGATTTGATCGGCATCTTATCGTTGGTAGCATCTCTTAATACTTTCTCGACCATTAATTTGAATTGGTTATCCAGAAAGCGATATAGGCAAGGAGACTGAACAGTTAGCTATAACTGATGATTCAGTCTCTTTTAATTTTAGGAAAAAAAGGTCCAAGCCGTTTTAATGCAGAGAAATAATATAAAGAGACTTCAAATTCGAGGTTAATTGAATGTAACTGAGGTGAGGCTACTACAATGCCTATTCAGAACAGAATAGTTAACGGGGGATTTGAATCAGGAACGCTGTTTCCTTGGATAACGATGAATGCAGTTGTTACAAGCCAATTCTCACATTCGGGAACGTTTTCGGCCAGATTGCAAGGTGGTCCAGTTACCTCTTATCTGGCACAATTTGTTCCAGCAAATCCAGGAGAGAGTTTTGAGTTTCTTGGTTCTTTTTCAAAAATAGGAGCTGCCCCAGCGGCAGCTATAACTATACAGGTGTTTTATTTTGATAATTTATTTAATCTGCTAGGTATGGGGTCATTTGATAATGCCTTGGTGGATCGGATCCCTACTGTAGATACTCGCACATGGCTTGAAATTTATCAAACGACGAGCGTGGCCCCGATAGGTACCACGCAAGCATTTATTTTGATTAATAATCTCCCGCAGGAAGGAACTGCGGATATTTTAGTAGATGATGTTGCTCTATTAACTGTACTGGGCGGAACAGGTTCAACCGGGCCAACTGGACCTACGGGCGCGGCCGGGCCAACCGGAGCCACTGGAGCCACGGGAGTAACAGGTGAAACGGGAACCGCCGGAGAGACTGGTGCGATAGGAGCAACAGGAGCAACAGGCGAAACAGGGACTACCGGAGCGACCGGAGCCACGGGAGCGACAGGTGAAACAGGAGCCATCGGAGCGACAGGCGAAACGGGAGCCACTGGTGCGACCGGAGCCACGGGAGCGACAGGCGAAACAGGAGCAACGGGAGCGACAGGAGAAACAGGCACCACCGGAGCAATGGGTGAAACAGGAGCTACCGGAGCAACGGGCGAAACAGGAGCAACGGGAGCGACAGGCGAAACAGGGGTCACCGGAGCAACGGGTGAAACGGGAGCAACGGGTGAAACAGGGGCTACCGGAGCTACAGGAGCTACAGGAGCTACAGGAGCGACAGGCGAAACGGGAAGCACCGGAGCGACAGGCGAAACAGGGGCCACCGGAGCGACAGGTGGCACAGGAGCTACCGGGGCAACAGGCGAAACAGGAGCCACCGGAGCCACGGGAGCAAGAGCAACAGGAGCAACAGGAGCAACAGGAGCAACGGGAGCCACGGGAGCAACAGGAGCCACCGGAGCCACGGGATCAACAGGAGCAACAGGAGCAACAGGACCGACTGGGCTACTCTCACAATTTCAGGTTTCAGAGAATACGCCAAATACAACAGGAAGCTCAGCAATTCCGGTGGGGGCCGCCCCTACCATATTAAAAACTATAACCATAACCGACGTTCCCGCTGGAAGCAGGATTTGGTTAACTGGAATAGTTGGCTGGCGATCTGCAGCAGGTGATACAGTTTTCCAATTACAAGTTCTTCGTGGGGCAATCGTGATTTTTAGTACTAATCAATCAGTGCTCGTGAATAATAGTTTTCAAACTACGAGTGCCAACCATGTTGATTTAACCCCGGGAACTGGAAGTGTTACGTATTCTTTAACAGCACTGACCCTTAGCGGTTCAGCTAGCGCCATTGGGGCAATAACATTTACCGGAGCTTTGTTATAGAACTTTTATAGTCCTATTGCGACCGAGTTTTTATTCCTTCGAAAACAAACCGATAACTGAAATTAAACAGTTGTCGGTTTGTTTTATTATTCTCTGTCTAAGGCCAGACAAGGGCGTGGCTAAATCTACTTCTGCACTGCCCGTTCCTTCCCTTTATCCGCTTCCCCGGCATTCCGCTTGGCCGCTTCGCGATCCAGCTTCATTTCCTCAACCGTCTTGACCTTCAGGCGGGCTGCGCCTTCGTACGCGCGCACTGGAATAAGCCCGCCTGCAGCCAGCCGCGCCTTGGCTGCGGCAATCGCCTCCGTATACTGGGGCAGCCAAGCCTCCTGGGCGACCAGCATCTCATCGACAAGCTGCCAGATTTCCTTCGGATTGCAGACGGCTCCGACCAGCGGGTCCATCATGAACGCCTGGCGCAGCAGGTTGTCGTCGCCATGGATGGCTGCTTCCACCGCCAGCCGCTGCACAGAGATGCTGGCATTGCAGACGGCTGCCGGCCCAAGCGGCAGCTCGCCGACGACCGGCATCGAGATGCCGTTGCCGTCTACATAACCCGGCGCTTCAATAATCGCATCATCCGGCAGATTGGAGATGATGCCACGGTTCACTGTGTTGAAATGTCCGCGGTAGACTCGCCCGATCTCCAACCCTTCAATAATGTAGGACCCATGCTCCTGTCCTCTGCGCCCCGACTTATATTCCAGCGCCGGTTCCTTCATCCAGTTCGGGAAATCGGTCTCGAACCAGTTCCGACCCTCTGTGCATACTCGGAGATAACCGCCTGTTTCCCCGTTAATCCAGGAGCCCAGATCGATCCATTCCTTGATCTCATCGGGACGCTTGCGGTACCATGGCACATATTCACTTAAATGCCCGTTCGATTCTGTGCTGTAATAGCCGAAGCGGCGCAGCATATCGATCCGCACCTTCTCGGTGCGCGCATAATCAGGGTGGTTCTCGAACGCTTCCAGCAGCCCTGCGGTCAAATCCTTGCTTTTATGGCGAATCTGAATGTACCAGGTCTGGTGGTTGATGCCGGCGCAGATAATATCGACTTCTTCCTTCTTGAGGCCATAGACGTTGGCGATCTGTTCATGCCCGTGCTGCACGCCATGACAGAGCCCGATCGTCCGCACCCCGCCGTATTTGTTGCATGCCCAGGTCAGCATCGCCATCGGATTGGCGTAATTGAGCAGCAGTACATCGGGATGAGCCAGCTCGCGGATGTCCTTGCAGATGTCCATCATGACGGCAATCCCGCGCTGGCCGTACATGATCCCGCCTGCACACAGTGTATCCCCTACACATTGATCGATTCCGTACTTTAACGGAATATCCACATCGGTGGCAAAAGCCTCCAGTCCTCCGACCCGGATCGTGCACAGCACATATTTGGCATCCTGGAGCGCCTCTCTGCGGTCCATTGTCGACTGAATGCGGATGTTCAGGCCGTTTTCCTCAATATCCCGCTGGCACAGCTCTGTCACCATCCGCAAATTATGCTCATTGATGTCCGTGAAGGCGATACTCACATTACGGAATTCCGGAACCGTCAGCAAGTCCCGCAGTAAGGCGCGTGTAAACCCGATGCTGCCTGCACCTACAAAAGTCACTTTAAAAGACATGTTTCTTCCCTCCAATAGGTTGGATGTTCGCTCTTATTGTAGCAGCGGCCGGGAGGGAAGCGTTATCAAATTCATGACTTGTTTGCATGCAAAGTGTTAACAATCGTCACCTCGCTGCTCATGGGCGAAGCGGACCGCCTCCGCCGATTGCCGATAATCGGACGGGGTCATGCCGGTTGCGCTTTTGAACAGCTTGTGCAGATAAGGGCGGCTGTGCACTCCCACATAGTCCGCGATCTCTGCGACCGGAATATCGGTCACGCGCAGTAGCATCTTTGCCTTCTCCATCCGGAAGCCGGTCAGGTACGCCATCATCGACTGTCCGATCTTCTGCTTGAAGATCCGCTGTACATAACCTGGATGCAGGTTGACCGCTTCGGCCACCTGTTTGATCTGAATGGGTCGATCATAATTCTGATGCAGAAAGTCCAGGCACTGCCTTACATATTGATTCTGCATATCGCCGTTCTGACTCTCGAGTTCATGGTACAGCCTCGCAATCCGCAGCAGCAGTCCGGTGAGCTGCACCTGCACCAGCATCTCCGAGTGTTCCTTGCGGTCAAGCTCCAGCACGAGGCTCTTCAACGCATGATATACTTCATGCGGCTCTCTTAACAGCAGATAGGGCTGCGGACAGTCCAGCAAGGACGCTATTTGCACGTCCGCCGCCGCCAGCTCCGCAGCGGAGAGATAAGGTCCTGCAAGCTCTTCAAAACGGAATTCCACGTTCAGCATCCGGCACGATTGCTCCACCAGCAGCCGATGCGGGATATGCGCGTCCAAAATGATGAATTCCCCTTTTTTGAGCACCGCCCTGTGCGTCTCCCCGCCATAGACCAGCTCCACCGCGCAGTTCCCGGCGATGGCATACATAATCTCTGTCGACGGGTGGGTGTGCAGCGCCATCTTGTATTCGTTCCATTCCTTAAAATAATAGGCGGTAATGACCGGACGGCTCCCGCCCGATCCCGCCTTGAATCTGAACAGCCCCTGCGGCTTCATAGAGTTCCTCCTCGGAGACAGAACTGGTTTGGAATTTTTATATGATTATCGTACATTTCCATATAAAATAACAGTGCTGAGGAGGCACGCTCGTATTCGGATGCCGAAGCGGGCACAAGGATGCGACAGGACAGTGTTATATGCGGCCTTTGCCAGGTCCTATCGCCGATTTGTTTCTTGATTATCCTTTCGGTCTGACGACTAATGCAGCGAGAAACGAGAAAATAATCGCAGATGAGATGCCGGCGCTGGTCACCTTGAAGATGCCGCTGACAACACCGATCCAGCCGACTGTCTGCAGCTCAGTGATTGCACCGTGAACGAGGGCGTTGCCAAAGCTGGTAATGGGAACTGAAGCGCCCGCTCCGGCAAACTCAATGAGCGGATCATACAACCCGAGTCCGTCCGCAATTGCTCCCAATACGACCAGGAGAGCCATGGTGTGCGCGGGGTCCAGCTTAAACACATCAAAGCAGATTTGTCCCAGTACGCAGATTGCTCCACCTACTAAAAAAGCCCATACAAAGATCATGATGATGCACCTCCTGCTTCAATGGAAACGGCATGCGCAATGCAGGGGATGGATTCCCCCTGCTGGAAACTGATCGGGGAGAGCAAAGCTCCCGTTGCGACCACCAGAATACGCTTCAGTTCTCCTTTGCGCATTCGCTTCAACAGATGACCATAGGTAACGACCGCTGAGCAGCCGCAGCCGCTGGCCCCGGATTGTACCATTTGCTTTTCATAGTCGTAAATCATCATGCCGCAGTCCGAATATTTGGTCTGCTCCATAGGGATATTATGCTTTCGAAGCAGCTCAGAGGCGATCTCGTAGCCGACCTTGGCCAAATCACCCGTTACAATCAGATCGTAATGGCCCGGCTCCACGCCCAGATCACGGAAATGGGCTTCAATCGTATCGACAGCGGCCGGTGCCATGGCCGCCCCCATATTAAACGGGTCTGTAATTCCCATATCAATGACACGTCCGATGGTGGCAGAGGTTACAACAGGTCCTTTACCCTCGGAGGATACCAGCGCAGCCCCCGCACCGGTTACCGTGTATTGGGCTGTCGGCGGTTTCTGCGAACCGTATTCGGTCGGATAGCGGAACTGCTTTTCTGCGCTGGAATTGTGGCTGCATGTGCCGGCAAGCGCATACTTGGCCGATCCGGAGTTGACGAGCATGGAAGCAAGCGCCAGACTCTCCATCGAGGTGGAGCAAGCACCAAATACGCCGAGAAATGGAATCGACAATGTGCGTGCCGCAAAGCTACTGCTGATCAACTGGGCCATAAGATCGCCGCCGATATAAAACTGGACCTGTTCCTTCGTAAGTCCGCCTGATTCAATCGCCAGCTTGGCCGCCTCTTCAATCAGCGTCCGTTCTGCTTTTTCCCAGCTGTCCTGCCCCAGCGTAGAGTCGCCGTGCACAATATCAAAATCTTCAGCTAGCGGTCCTCTGCCTTCGAACGGGCCTACAACGGCCGCCGTTGACCGGATGACCGGCCTGTTTTCAAATAACCAGCTTTGATGCCCTTTTAGCATCTTATGATCCCCCTCCGCCTTTGAAAAGTAAGGTCAGAATGCCGACAACAAAAGCAGCTACCGTTCCGTACACAATGACGGGTCCGGCAAGCTTGAACATTTTGCCTCCGACACCGAGCACATAACCTTCACTTTGATGTTCGATAGCTGCGGATGCCATGGAGTTCGCAAAACCGGTCACGGGTACTGCTGAACCGGCTCCCGCCCATTGGGCAATTTTATCGTATACGCCGAGACTGGTTAGAATGACCGAAATAATGATTAATGTGGCGACTGTTGGATCACCGGCGCTCTTTTTATCAAAGCCGCCCCAATGAATGAACATTTCCTGGATGGCCTGGCCGATAATGCAAATGGTACCCCCGACAAGAAACGCCCGCAAGCAGTTGAGGAGGACCGGACGCGGCGGTTCCTTTTGCTGGGCAAGCTTCTGGTACTCCTGCTGTGTGGGAGTCATATTTTTCTTTTTGTTGTTTGACAAGGCAAGTTCCTCCGTTTCTGCGATAGACTGCAATAGATTGAGATTTAGCGGCTGAGCAGCGGTTTCACGTCTTTAATGACGATTTCCAGTTGTTTCGAGCATTGTTCGTACAGCTTCTTGCCGCTCTGGTCTTTGGTGGATAAAGAGAACATTTCCAGATCTGCTTCGCATTTTTTGAGCGTGGCAAGCAGCAGAGCTTTCTCCTGGGGCTGCGGGACCATCAACTGATCATCAAACAAATCAATATAGAGCTGACCGTAAGAATCGACCTGCCCGAGAAACACGTTTTCCAGCGCAACCCCCTTTTTTTCCAGCTCCGTACTAAGCCAGCTCCTGTTCAAACCGATCGTTGCAAGAGGCTCGTCCAACATTTTCCCGTCCATGACCACCGTTTGCGGCTCCTGTTCAGGTGCTACCTTGATGCCGAGGTTTTTCGGGGTAAGCGGCGAGTTTTCTTTCGTGACCAGCACATTCAATTGTCCGCTTGGTTCCAAAACGGCGAACTCAACGTCCGCGGTTTTGAATACATTTTTGCTGCGCAGCAGCTCCAGCAGTTCGTCGGTTGTCATCCGTTCCTTTTTCAAATTATCCTCGAGTATTTTACCGTCTTTAATGACCACCTTGGCTACACCGTCCATAACGTCTCTAAACTTCTTGCTCTTCATCTGCATAAACTCGATGCCCAGAGACACAAGCACCCATACGCAAAGGGAGGTGACTCCCAAGTACCATGCGCCGTCAACTTCGAGCGGAATATAGGCGGCCAGGCTGCCGACAGTAATCCCGGTTATGTATTCGAACAAGGAGAGCTGGGACACCTGTCTTTTTCCGAGCAGCTTGGTCATAATGAAAAGAACGACTATAGCCAGCAAGGTACGCATAGCTACGACTAACCAATCCTGCATTGTACACCTTCTTTCTTCATATCATCAGGAAGAATTTTACAGAATTAAGGATTTCCATTCTCATATAATTTAAACATAGGACGTTCTGCAAGGAATCGGTAAGGATGTGACAGGTATGATTTTTGAAGAGGACGGTTACATTAACTTCGTTGCTTGCTAAGGAAATACTTAGCAAGCACAACCTGAAGAATGAGGGAGGTGAATCCGGTGACCGTAGCTTCTGACGTAAAAACTTGTGTAGCTTCGTTAAAAAGCGCACAGGCAAGTCTGGAACAGTTTGCCCTGTCAACGCAAAATCAGGAGGCGAAAACGCTGTTCACAAATGCGGCTCAGCAAACGCAGCAGATCGTTCAACAAGTGGAGCAAAGAGTTCAGCAGTTGGAGAATGAAGAGCCTCAATATAAAGGTTTTTGAAAAAGGATCAAGCTTACAAGCTGATAGAGGTGTCCCGACGATTTGAGGGACACCTCTTATTGTATTTACCGAATTTTATAATCCTTAGGCAAAGCGTCTTTGATCTGCTGCCATACCTCAGGGTCAACCATTAAATTGGGATCTATGGATTGGGCAGAGAACAAATCCCGGTAATGATTTGCCATCTTCGGTCTTATGACGCCATTCATATCCGGATCCGGAATCATGTATTGCTGGGGGAGTTTATCTACTAACTCTCTCCAGTCACCGAAATCGATGAACGGAACACCCGCAGGCGGGACAGGGTGCATGGCAGGCTGAATTAGCTGTACCGGCGGGACAAACGCCTCCGGCTGGTTCACAGGTCCATAGATCTGCAGCGGTGGGACAAACTCTTCCGGCTGGTACACAGCTTCATAGGTCTGAGACGGTGGGACAAACGCCTCCGGCTGGTATACAGGCTCGTAGGTCTGAATTGGCGGGACAAGCACCCCCGGCTGCTGCACAGGCTCGTAGGTCTGAATTGGCGGGACAAACACCCCCGGCTGCTGCACAGGTTCGTAGGTCTGAATCGGCGGCAGAGATGTTTCCGCCTGCTCCACAAGCACTTCTGCTTCCTCTACAGGAACCTCTGCCTGCTCGTCTTTTTTCCACCATTGCAGGTGCTCAAATACCTGCAGGCATTTTTTTTTAAATTGTGCCCATTGGCTGCGAAGGTTCATAGGCCTGAGAGCTCCTTTCGGCAATTACACTGGAATACACGTTCATTACCATGTCTGTCATTTTATCTAAAGACCAGTGAGTCATCGCCCATTGTTTGGCCTGGGAACCCAGCCGCTCGCGAAGAGGATCGTCTCCCAACAGCCTCTCCAGCATCTTGTACAGCTCTAGGGGGTTTTTGGGAGGTACCAATAATCCTGTTACGTTATGCTCCACCATTTCGGGAAGTCCCCCAACATCACTGGCAATGATAGCCTTGCCCGCGAGTTGTGCTTCGATGAGGGACAAAGGCTGATTCTCTATAATGCTCGGAATGACGTAAACATCCGCTTGCTTGAGCAGGCCGGGAATGTCATCCTGTTTGCCCATGAACACAATGTCTGTAGTTAGCTTCAAATATTTGGCCTGGAAACGAAGCTCGGTCATTTTATCTCCTTCTCCTACGATCCAGCAAACCCAATCATTGCGTCTTTTCTTTAACCAGTGGAGCGCCTCAATCAGATGCTGGACCCCTTTCAGCTCCACCAGACGACCGGAATAAATAATTACTTTTTTATCACTTGGACGCTGTACCTCTGATCTGCGCTCCAGCTTCTTAAGAAATGCATGGGTGTCAAAGCCGTAATGCAGTACCTGGAGCTTATCCGCGGGAACATGGAATCCTTCTGTCAAAGTCCGTTTCAACCATTGGTTCGCAACAATCGTACGATCTGCCGAGGTAGCTCCGAGATGCTCGAGCTGGTCGTAATATTCACGGGCCACATGAGAGGTAGGAGACTTATGAATGGTTTCAAGCTGCAGTCCGATTTCCTGGGCAACGCATCCATGGAGGGTGGCAACCAGGGCGGCCTTCTGTGGTCTAATCCGGTTGATGCTTGCCGTCGATATCACATCCTGTGTATGAATAATGTCGTATGAGTTCAATCCCAGGTAAGCGACAGACAACTCATACACATAACGGCGAAACTCGGTATATTGAATAAGGTGATTAATGTGAATTTCGGGATAAGCCGAATGATTGAGCATAGACTGAAGCAGGGGAAGCACTTTATCGCTGTAAAGCTTTCTATTTTGGTTTACGATATGCACAAAAGTGCCTTCTTCATCACCATAGCCGAGAAGATCCACCTCATGGCCTAAAACTTCGAGCCGTTCTTTTAACTGCTCCATATAGGACCATACGCCCCCCAGATGAGGAACATGCCAGTACGTCGCTAGCAAGATTTTCATGAATTCATCTCCCTTGCTGATATAAAGCCTCCATCCTCCAGCATCTGCCGAATTTCCTGTTTGGACATCAGATTTGCGGCTGAAACATATTTCTTCACTTGCTCAGACGGACAGGAGGCATAGGCATTTTTTAATTCCGGAAGTTCAAATTCCGGCAGTACGACAAAATAACGGTTGTTATAGATAGCGGCATGACGGCTTTCATATTCGGAGAGGAGGATTTCGGTCAATTTTTCACCCGGTCTCGTCCCGATATGCACGATCTTCGCATCCTTGATGCCGTATGTTTCAATCAATACTTCGGCCAAATCCGTGATCTTGCACGCATTCATCATCAGGACGAAAGTTTCCCCGCCTTTTCCTTCCTTCGCGGCCGTTAATACAAGCTCTGTGGCCGACTGAGTAGTCATAAAGAAACGGACCATTTCCCTGTCCGTAATTCCGATTTGACCGTTTTCCTTTAATTGAGTAATAAAGAGATGCAGTACACTGCCGCTGGAACCGAGAATATTGCCTCCTCTGACATTTACAAACCGGGTCTCGGTATAGAGGGTGTTTGCGTAAATAATCAGCTTTTCAGCAATGGCTTTGGTCATGCCGTAAAAATTGGCGGGATCGGACGCTTTGTCGGTAGAGATATTAATGACTTTCTTCACACCGTTTGCGGCTGCCGCATTAATCACGTTTTGTGTGCCAATGATGTTGGTTTTCAAAGCTTCGTTCGGCTGCTCTTCACATATATTGACATGCTTAAGCGCAGCCATATGAAACACGTAATCCACACCCTGGCATGCGCTAATCAATGCTTCAGGATCACGGATATCACCGATGCAAAAGCTCAATCTCGGGTCGTTAAATTTCAGGTTCATTTTCACCTGATTCGATTCATTTCGTGAATAAATAATGATTTTTTTCGGATTATGGAGCAGCAGTTGGGTTACGAGTTCCCGCCCCCATGAGCCGGTTCCCCCGGTCACCATGATGACTGAATTATTGAACATTCCTCTTCCCCCTAACGTATAATAACACTGTCTTATTTTGCATCATCTGATTAAAGCTTTGATGCTAAAATCAAATATAGGATATGGATGTCTATTACAAATTCTCGCTATAATGTATACCGTGGAGCAACTGTGCCCATAAGTGGTTGTTTCCGTACCATTTATCTCTATACGGGAATCGAACTGCACACACTTTTTCCAAAGGCCACCCTTCATCAACAATTCCCCTATAACCGGTATGATTGACAACAAGCACCCGGAAATCGTTGGTTACCAGTTCAGACAACACGTTCTGAAGCTCTGCCGCATCATTCAACTCTGCTTCCGTCCGGACAAAAAGAATTCGCTTGCTGGTGGCGCACTTATGAAGAAAACGTTGAATACGGCGATCAAATTTCGCTTTCACTTCGTGATAAGTGTTCAATTCGTTCAGAGTATTTCTAAAAATGTCAAAATCATGACTGGACACAACATGGTAGGCATCTTCGGACACAGCAATGTTGTCGTTGGCATCGCCGGCATACCCGATAACACGCAAATGAGATCCATCCATAAAATCATAAAAGCGGTACTTCAACAGACGATTTACATCGGATAATATGGGGGATCCCATCCAGTCAAGAACTCCCGCGTACGGTCTAAGGTTGTGTTGTCTCAGTTGAATGGAGGTCAGACAAAGATCACCCAAGCTGAAAATAGCATCGTAATTGCCTTTGATTTCTCTCAGCATCATTTTAGATATCCCCTTTAGTCAGTGTCCGGTCGCCTGAGCAGGCATACGTGTCCAACAAACCGGCATATCGATTGGTCTGCGGCTGTCATCACAGCGTTGTCCTCACTCTTCCGTTCCACAGGCATCTGTGCCGCATATCACCCAATCTCTCAGGTCTATGGGGTGATATCAGGCTATTTTGCCAACATGGTAACCTGACCGACCCGGCAATAGAGTTTAAGAGCCAGGAACCTGTATAACCCGGCTCCTTCGTACTGTAGCTTTCGTGTTCACTCTCCTTTTATTTTTTTGTATCCTATGAGAAATCGAGCATACTTGTACTAGTTATCTATCATGGAGCTTTAAGAAAGGGCGGTTGTTTGTAATGCTCTCAATGTCCAGACACGAATTTTTGAGAAATAACTGCTTCATTGATTGTGAAATATTTATGATTTAAAATTAGATGTGTAAACTGGAAGCAAACATATGCTTGACCAAAGATCAAAAATGAAGGGTAAATGATAATCTTGCATAACTACAGAACATTGTTTGAGAACAAAGCTTTCGGGATGGTCCAATATTCCGAACCATTAAAGAATCACACATATACCAAATTAGGAGGAGCAGCCGACGTTTTTGTCAGACCCTATACGGTTGATGAAATCCGATCTCTTGTCGAGATCACAAGTGCATATGATATTCCGTTAACGATTCTTGGTTATGGATCCAATGTTATCGTACGAGACGGGGGGATTCGCGGGGTAACCCTATCCCTTGCTCATTTTAATGAAATCAAGTTAGCAGGCGATGAAGTCATCACTGCACAAAGCGGAGCATCCTTAATTGAAGTTTCCAACACGGCTTTCCGCTATGAATTAACGGGGTTGGAGTTTGCCTGCGGCATTCCCGGCAGCATCGGCGGCGCCTTATATATGAATGCCGGCGCATATGGAGGACAGATTGCAGATGTTATAGCGAGCGTCACCGTTCTCACCCCAAACGGCAAGATTTTGGAACTGGAAAAAGAGCAGCTGCTGCTTGGTTACCGGAGCAGTATCTTTATGAAAGAAAATTATATTATTTTGGAAGCCAGGTTCAGGCTTAGACGAGGGGATGTCCGGGAAATTAAAAGTAAAATGGATGAATTGACCCTGGCCAGAACCTCCAAGCAGCCTTTGGAGTACCCGTCTTGTGGAAGTGTGTTCAAGCGGCCGCCAGGCTATTTTGCCGGAAGGCTGATTCAGGACTGTCAGCTTCAGGGGGTGCGCGTCGGAGGAGCTGAGGTATCCCGCAAGCATGCGGGTTTTATCGTGAATATTGATAACGCAACCTCTACGGATTATCTTTCTTTAATTGAACTGATCCAGCGAACGGTTCAAGAAAAGTTTAATGTCAGATTGGAAACAGAAGTCATCGTTCTGGGAGAATAATGTATTGGAACGAAAAATTATTAATTTTCATTTCCAGTTAATAACGGTTGTACTTACCTCCTATGGAATTTATAATGCGACGAAAGGAGGGAGTTATGCTTTTCTTTAAAAAATCATTGTTGTTTTTGATCATGGCGTGCTCGCTTGGCTTTTCCTTGATCCCTGATGTAGCGGAAGCTGCTCCGGTGCTGAAAACCGGCAGTACGAACGGGGATGTCTGGGATCTTCAGTACCGCTTGAAGACGCTCGGTTACTTTACGCAGAATTTGGACGGCCGCTACGGCAGCCACACGCAGAATGCTGTCCGCAAATTCCAGCGGGACTATGGCATCATCCCCGACGGTATTGCAGGCGAAGAGACCTGGAGGCAACTGAAAAGAAACAGTCTGAATATGAATGAAATGGACATTATGGCTAAAATTATATACAGTGAAGCGCGCGGTGAACCGTATCAAGGACAGGTTGCCGTCGGCGCGGTGGTCATGAACCGTATCCAGTCCCCCTTGTTCCCTGACACCATAGAGGGGGTTGTATTTCAGTCCGGCGCCTTTACGGCGGTGGCTGACGGACAATACTGGCTCGTTCCGAACCGTACCGCTTATTTGGCCGCATTGGACGTGGTGCGCGGCTGGGACCCAAGCGGCGGCTCCCTGTATTATTTTAATCCGAATACAGCCACAAGCGAATGGATCTGGACGCGTCCGCAAAACTTGAAAATCGGCAAGCATGTATTCGCCGATTAGGTTCACAACAAAGCAGGGTGCCCTCAAGCCTTTACGGCCGGGGGGACCCTGATTTTTCTTTGGATTATTCCGTTTCGCGGGAGCTTATCCGCAGGTCGGTTAAAGCGACAGGCAGCCATAGGAAGGAAAGCTGCGAACGATAGCGAAGTTGTAGGAATGTGCTAAAAAACTTCGGTAAAAAATTTCTTGTGATTGAGGTGCAGCATGTTTGTTAAATGGATAGAGTGCTCGGTACTAAAGAGTAAACTGCATCATTTTTCATCTGCACAAGAGAAATGGAGTTCTTTATCCAATGTTCAGGGTTGTGCTGGACAGCTCGGCGGGTGGGAGCATCGTAAAGAGATGAGCATTGCTCATATTTTTGGTTTCTGGACGGATGAATTGAGCTATCAGCAGTTTATGAATGGGTATCATGATGACATTTATGAACGAACCGGACAGAGCGGCACATTTGAAGGGATAAACATTGTTTCTGGTCATATGTCCGATGATGCGCTCTCTTCAATAATAAGTAAATCGGATCGGCTACGTTATATATCGGAAAACTCCGACTTGGCTTCTTT
Organism: Paenibacillus enshidis; assembly: GCF_042136365.1. Lineage (NCBI taxonomy): Bacteria > Bacillati > Bacillota > Bacilli > Caryophanales > Paenibacillaceae > Paenibacillus > Paenibacillus enshidis. The sequence continues at coordinate 36,136 of NZ_JBHHMI010000038.1, forward strand.
TGTTAAGCTTCAGCTGTTGGTCCAGGACTGTGTTCAATTTGAAAGCAAAATTATGTTGAAGGCGGGTCAGATGAAGGGGGTCCACCTGGATATAGAGCTGGAACCATCATGGACGGCGAAAAACAAAGCAGTATAGGGAATGGCCCGCAAATTTGTGGTTCATTTTTTGTATTCATTTTAACTCAACTTTCGCAGAGCCCAAATCCACTTAAACCTTTGTAGCTACTGGGTTCGAGGAATTCGAATCCCCTTCTAGTGCTTGACAGTCAAGCCGCCAGCCGATCGTGGCAAGACATGTGATACTCGCTTTTCAGGAGCCTTGCACGATTATCCCGTTG
>NZ_JBHHMI010000039.1:0-36117 GCF_042136365.1 Paenibacillus enshidis
TAAGGCTAAAAATCGTATCTCGCTACAAGTCTGTCCATTTTCTACCTTACTCGAATGAATTTGCAACACTCAAGTTAGTTATATAATCGTCCCAAATACGAAAAAGCGTTCAGCTTCTGCCGCTTTATTCAGCACAGGAGTGAACGCTCTATAAGTTCATAATAGTGGTATCCGTCCATAACCCTTCAGGGACTTATCAGGACATTAGAACAAAAGCTCATCCGGGTTGGTGCCTACACGCTCGTCCTTGTTCAGGGCGCTGATCCGGCCGATCTCCTCTGCCGTCAGCTCAAAGTTGAACACGTCGGCATTCTCGCGGATACGGGACTCGGTCACGGATTTCGGAATGGTCACAATCTCCTGCTGGAGATGCCAGCGCAGAATGACCTGGGAAGAAGTTTTGCCGTATTTGGACGCGATTTCGGTAATATCGGCATTATCGGTCAACTTGCCTTTCATAAGCGGGCTCCAGGATTCCATCTGAATGCCTTGCTCGCGGCAGTAGCTGTACAACTCCCGCTGCGTCAGACGGGGATGAAGCTCCACCTGGTTCAGTGCGGGCACAATGTTGCTGTCCTTCAACAGATTCTCCAGATGATGCACATGGAAATTGCTCACGCCGATGGCACGGACGCTGCCTTCTTCATACAGCCGCTCAAGGGCTGTCCACGTTTCTTTATATTTGTCTTTGCCCGGCCAATGAATCAGGTACAGGTCAATGATGTCCAGGCCCAGACGCTGGCGGCTTTCTTCGAAGGCGCTGAGTGTGGAGTCGTAGCCGTGTCTGTCATTCCACACTTTTGTCGTAATAAACAGCTCTTCCCTGGCAATACCGCTGTCTTTGATAGCCTGTCCGACTTCCTCCTCGTTCCCGTAAACCGCTGCTGTATCAATACTGCGGTAACCGGCATCAATCGCAACCTTCACCGCCTCGTAGACTTCATTGCCTGTCGCCTTGTATGTACCAAAACCGAACCAAGGCATCTTGACTCCATTGTTAAGGGTGGTTGTATCCGTGATGTTATTCATCGGTTTTCCTCCTTTTTTCACTTCACCTGGTCGGCGTTAGCAAATTTGCTCACCTGCAGAGGTGCAGCCAGACATTCCGGAACAGCGGCCACGAAGCTTTGAAAATGCGCCGTCTGATTATGAAAATCAACCGCCGCCTGGTCCTTCCACTCCTCCACCACGGTGAAGCTGTTCTCATCCTCTACATCCTGCATCAACGTGTAACGCTGGTTGCCTTCTTCCGCCTGAGAAGCTTTAACCAGCCCCTGCATCAGTGCCAAAAACGTCTCCCGTTTCTCAGCGAGAACTTTCAGGTCAGCATGAATAATGATCATGGGACACCTCACCTTTTTCTTAGAGTGGTATGCATTTTTCGAAATAAGACAGCTTGGTTAAATGCCGTAAAGCGAGTATCAGTTCTATTATATCGTAACTATTGAACAGTTTAAAAGTACGTACATGCCTGTGGTACAATATCTGCTTTGATACTGTCAGGTTTCCCTCCGGGTTACAAAAAGGTTACAAAAAGAAAAGCGCTCCCTGACCCAATCGGCTCAAGGAACGCTTTATTATGTTTACACCAATGCTTTTGCTGCAATATCGGTACGATTCTGTTTTCCTGCAAAAGTAATCCGCTCCGCCTGTTCGTAGGCCTTGGCGCGGGCGGCTGCGATATCATGGCCCAGACCGACGACACCCAGCACACGCCCGCCATTCGTTACCCATTCACCAGCCTCATTTACGGCGGTTCCGGCATGGAATACGATGGCTTCATCCGCCTGGTCAAGTCCGTGAATCGGCACCCCTTTCGGATAAGAGCCAGGATAGCCGCCGGATGCCAGCACGACACACACCGCTGCCTCGTCCTTCCACTCAATTTCCACGTCAGCCAGCGTTCCATTCACCGCAGCAAGGAAAATCGACAGCAAATCCGATTTCAGACGCGGCAGCACTACCTGCGTCTCCGGGTCGCCAAAACGGGCGTTGAACTCCACCGTCTTCGGCTTTCCGTCTGGAGAAATCATCAGCCCCGCGAACAATATGCCTGTAAAATGTCTGCCTTCCGCAACCATGGCCTTGGCCGTCGGCTTGATGATCGTCTCCATCGCTTCTTCAATGATGGAATCCGCAATATGTGGCAGCGGGGAGTAGGTACCCATGCCGCCTGTATTCGGGCCTTTGTCTCCGTCATAGGCAGGCTTGTGATCCTGCGCGGCCACCATCGGGCGCACCGTCTCGCCATCCACGAAGGACAGAATCGACATTTCCTGGCCCTCCAGAAACTCCTCGATGATGACCTGCGAGCCTGCGTCCCCGAATACCTTGTCCACCATCATGTCGGACAGCGCCTTCTCGGCCTCTTCCATCGTGTAGGCTACGGTTACCCCTTTACCTGCTGCCAGGCCGTCCGCTTTAATCACAATTGGTATCTTCTGCTCCAGCAGATAGGCATGAGCCTCATTATAGCTGTCAAACTTGCGGTAAGCTGCGGTCGGAATATTGTATTTATGCAGCAGATCCTTCATGAACGTTTTGCTGCCTTCAATTTCCGCCGCATTTTTACGCGGGCCGAACACCGGGATTCCCTTGGCTTCAAAAGCGTCCACAATGCCAACTGCCAGCGGATCGTCCGGTCCGACAACCACAAGCCCAACCTGTTTTTCCTCAGCAAAGGCTGTCAGCCGGTCAAATTCAAATACGCCAATCGGCACACATTCGGCAAGCTGCCCGATGCCCGCATTGCCTGGTGCGCAGTAGATCGTCCCTGCCTGCGGGCTCTTCTTCAACGCCCATACAATGGCATGCTCACGGCCGCCGCCGCCGATGACCAAAATATCCATTTTTTGAATTCCTCCCCGACCGGTTTTAGTGTTTGAAATGGCGCACTCCCGTGAACACCATGGCAATTCCATACTCATTTGCAACCTTGATCGATTCCTCGTCCTTGACCGACCCACCAGGTTGAATTACCGCCGTGATGCCTGCTTTAGCCGCCATTTCCAGCGTATCCCCCATCGGGAAAAAGGCATCCGATGCGAGCACAGCGCCTTTCGCCTTGTCTCCGGCCTGCTCAATCGCAATCTTCGCCGCACCAACACGGTTCATTTGTCCGGCTCCGACACCAACCGTCATATTGTCTGCAGCCAGTACGATCGCATTGGATTTCACATGCTTAACTACTTTCCAGCCAAACAGCAGCTGCTTCAGTTCCTCCTCGGAAGGAGCGCGGTCGGTCACAACCTTGAGGTCTGCCGTATCGATAGAATGAACATCGCTCTGCTGTACAACCATGCCGCCTTCAATGGAAGTGACGACAAATTGGCTGGTACGGTCACGGGCCGAGTCAATTTCTCCAGTATCCAGCAGGCGAATGTTCTTTTTCTTGGTGAGGATGTCCAGCGCCTCTTGCGTAAAGCCCGGAGCCAGAACGATTTCCAGGAAAATCTCGCTCAGCTTCGCGGCTGTATCCCCGTCGATAGCCCGGTTCGCTGCCACGATGCCGCCAAAAATCGAAGTTGGATCTGCTGCATAAGCTTTGCTGTATGCTTCATAGATGCTTGCACCTGTGCCCACCCCGCAAGGGTTCATATGCTTAACTGCCACAACCGCAGGCTCTGTAAATTCTTTTACAATCTGCAAGGCGGCGTTGGCATCGTTAATGTTGTTATAGGACAGCTCTTTGCCGTGAAGCTGCTTTGCCGTCACGAGCGTGCCGTCAGCCGCAAGCGGCTTACGGTAGAAGGCTGCCTGTTGATGCGGATTCTCGCCGTAGCGGAGATCCTGGACCTTTTCATAGGTTACCGTAAAACGTTCCGGCAGCGGATCACCGGTTACATCGGAGAGGTAGTCCGAGATCAGGGCATCGTAAGCAGCTGTGTGACGGAATACTTTTGCCGCAAGACGCTTCCGGGTATCAAGTGTGCTATCTCCACCACTGCGAACCTCGTCGAGCACAGTGCGGTAGTCATCGGCATCGACCACGACGGTGACAAAAGCATGATTTTTGGCTGCAGAGCGCAGCATGGTAGGTCCGCCAATATCGATATTTTCAATAGCATCCTCATACGTCACGTCAGGCTTGGCAATGGTTTCGGCAAAAGGATACAGATTCACAACGACAAGATCGATATAATCGAGCCCCAGATCCTTCATCTGGCGCTGATGCTCCTCGTTGTCACGAACGGCCAGCAAACCGCTGTGCACCGCCGGATGCAGCGTTTTGACACGTCCGTCCATAATTTCAGGAAACCCGGTTACATCGGAAATCCCGATCACCGGAATTCCCTCCTTCGACAGCAGACTGCTGGTACCGCCTGTCGAAATGATTTCCACACCCAGATTGGACAATTCACGGCAAAAATCCACGATGCCCCGTTTATCCGATACGCTGACTAAAGCTCTTTTAATCACGATTTATCCTCCTATCTTTCCAACCCATTACCCGCCAGGAAAATGGGTTGGAAAGGCAGCTTCTGCTGCTTTTTTAATCCAACCCATGCCCTGCCAGACAAGGGCGAAAGGCAGCTTTTGCTGCGTGGTATTTTCACTATTTCCCGAGAAATATCGGAATATGGCTCGCCTGACCTGCTTGCATTTTGACAAAAAAAGAGCCGTCTGACAGCAGACGCCAGCCATGCACTGCAGATTAACGCTGAATGACCGTTACCTTCCTGTCCTCCAGCTTCACCCGTCCCTCTGCGAACCACGAGACCACTTCAGGGTATAATGTTCTTTCCTCTGCTTGAATGGCTGCCGTCAGCGATTCTTGGGCCGTTTCCTCCGTGAGCGGAACAGCCCGCTGGGCAATAATCGGCCCTGTATCCATACCACCATCCACAAAATGAACCGTTACCCCGCTTAGCTTCACGCCGTAATGCAAGGCCTGTCCAATCGCATCCTTCCCCGGAAAAGCCGGCAGTAAGGATGGATGAATATTGATAATTCTGCCTGCAAAAGCCTCTACCATCACGCTGGTGAGCAGACGCATGTATCCGGCCAGCACGACCAGGTCAATCTCCTTCTCACGCAGCATGCCAACCAGCTCTCGTTCGTAATCCTCACGTGTGGCATAGTCCTTGGGCTGGAACGTATAAGATTCAATGCCAGCGGCTTGCGCACGGCCGACAACAGTCGCCGCAGGCTTATCGCTTACCAGAAGCTTGACCTCCGCTCCGCCGAGCCTGCCGTCTGCGGCGGCATCTACAAGAGCCTGAAAGTTACTCCCCTGCCCTGAGGCAAACACCGCCACCCGGTATGCTCCCATTACACTTCCGCTCCTGTGAAAGTCACCTTCGAGCTGCCCTCGGTAACACGACCGATAACATAAGCTTCCTCACCTTGTTCACGCAGGATCGCAAGCGCGGACTCCGCATCCTCCTGCTTCACAACCATCACCATACCGATGCCCATGTTGAAGGTTGTAAACATATCACGGTTGGAGATAGCTCCCTTGTCCTGCAGCAGCTTGAAGATCGGCAGGATCGGCCATGACCCGTATTCAATATCTACATTTACATTGTCCGGAAGCACGCGCGGAATATTCTCGATAAATCCGCCGCCAGTTATGTGAGCCATGCCTTTAACCGTCACCTTTTCCAGCAGGGAGAGCACCGGTTTCACATAAATTTTGGTTGGCTCAAGCAGCACGTCTCCCAGCTTGCCGTTCAGCTCCGCAACCTCATCCTGCAGGCTGTAGCCGCTTTGTTCGAGCAGCAGCTTGCGCACGAGGGAAAAGCCGTTGCTGTGCACTCCGCTCGATGCCAGACCGATGACCGTGTCGCCAGCGGCAATCGTGCTGCCGGTAATCACCTTGCTTTTATCGACAATACCAACGGTAAAACCTGCAATGTCGTATTCTCCCTCACTGTACATGCCAGGCATTTCCGCCGTTTCGCCACCAATCAGCGCACAGCCGGACTGGTGACAGCCTTCGGCAATGCCTGCTACAATCGCTTCAATTTTTTCGGGAATGACACGGTCGCAGGCGAGATAGTCCAGAAAAAACAGCGGCTCCGCACCCTGCACCACGATATCGTTCACACACATCGCAACGGCGTCAATGCCGATCGTGTCATGACGGTCCATGGCAAAGGCGAGCTTCAGCTTGGTTCCGACCCCGTCGGTCCCGGATACGAGCACAGGCTCTTCGTATTTCTCTTTATTTAAGGCGAACAAGCTGCCGAAACCGCCCAAATCCGCCATCACTTCCGGACGGAAGGTACGTTTCACATGCTTTTTCATCCGTTCTACCGCTTCATTGCCGGCTGCAATGTCAACACCAGCCTGTTTATATGCGTCGGACACTTCGATAACACTCCTTTTTAAGATCACAGAATTGGTTCAAAACTGAAATCGGTGCTTGACCTGGGATGGGTGCGAGTGTGTATAAAAGCGCGAAAACTCTAACGGTTGTAAACGACGCTATTTGGGTAAAAACGGGGGGCTACAAGATGTAACGGTTGCCAGCGAGGTTATTTCCCGTTTTTCCGCAGGTAAAGGGGCTATTTAGCCAAAATAAGCGCGCATGCAACCGTTAGAAAAGAAACCTTGTTTTTCTCGGCCGAATAAGCTCTATGACAACTGTTAGCAAAGAATTGTACCGGATAGATCAATCATTCGAAGCAACCCCATTGGTCAAGCAGCGATTCTAGATTGAGCCTTATAGAATTTATAAAGTTTTCAGCGGGGCTGAATCATTCTATAATCGCAAGAAAAATTTCCGCTAAGCGCGGTCTGGCTTCAATGCAAGAGCGTTAATAAACGTTTTTCTTATTAACCGCGTGAATAGCCCGCTTACAGGGATACGTTCCGGCAATAATTAATCCTACTAATGATTGAACCCGTTAACCTTCAGACAGAAACAGTCAAAAAGCAATTGAATCCCCGGTGCTTCAGCAGCTACAACCAAACTTCTCCTCACCGTTGAAATTCACCTGTGTCGGGTATTCGTTGTCGAAGCAGGCGAGACAGAGTCCGCCTTTAGGATCGGAGCTGTTATGGCCACCAACGGCTTCAATCAGTCCTTCGAAGCTCAGAAAATGAAGCGAATCCGCATTGATTTCCTGACGGATTTCTTCAATCGTCTTGGAGGAAGCGATCAGTTCCTTGCGGTCTGGCGTGTCAATGCCGTAAAAGCACGGATTTTTGAACGGAGGCGAAGTAATGCACACATGCACCTCGGTCGCTCCCGCATCACGCAGCATATTGACGATCCGGCGCGATGTCGTGCCACGTACGATGGAATCATCAATCATGACGACACGTTTGCCCTCCACCACCCGGCGCACGGCGCTCAGCTTCATCTTGACGCCCTGCTCCCGCAGCTCCTGGCTCGGCTGGATAAAGGTCCGTCCAGTATATTTGTTTTTGATCATGCCCAGCTCATAAGGAATGCCCGTCTGCTCCGCATAACCAATAGCGGCAGAGATACTGGAGTCCGGCACGCCAGTGACGACATCCGCATCAATGAAGCATTCCATTGCCATTTGGTTGCCCATGCGTTTGCGGGCCATATGCAGATTGGAGCCGTTCAGATCGCTGTCGGGACGAGCAAAATAAATATATTCCATCGCACATAGAGCCTTACGGTGCTTGCCGTGATCGAACCGCTCTTCCCGCAGGCCATCTTTATCCAGCACCAGCAGCTCGCCGGGCTCAATATCGCGAATTAACTCAGCGCCGATCGTCTCCAGCGCGCAGGTTTCCGACGCGAAAATATAAGCGCCGTTCAGGCGTCCCATCGTCAGCGGACGCAGGCCGTGCGGGTCGGAGGCGGCGATCAGCTTGTCATTGGTCATGACCAGAAAAGCGAAGCCGCCGACAATCTGGTTGAACGCATCCTTGGTCGCCTCGACCAGATCCTTCGGCGAGCGGGCAATTAGATGCGCCACAACCTCGGTATCACTGGTCGTCTGAAAGATCGAGCCACTTTGCTCCAGCTCGCGCCGGATTTGCAGCGCATTGACGATATTGCCATTCGTAGCCACCGCCAGATCCCCGTCACGGTACTTAAACACCAATGGCTGGGCGTTGGTCAGCTTGCTGTCGCCGCTGGTGGAATAGCGGACATGCCCGATGGCGATATCGCCCACCAGCGAGGCCATAATATCCTTGTCGAATACTTCTTTCACCAGCCCCATGCCGCGATGGTAGTGGAATTCGCCGCCGTCGCTGACGCACATGCCGGCGCTTTCTTCTCCGCGATGCTGCAGCGCATGCAGCCCGTAATAGGACAAAGAAGCGGCATCGGGGTGTCTGTACACCCCGAAAACTCCGCATTCCTCTTTTAATTTATCGAATAATCCGTCCTTGCCGGATCCTTCATTGTAATAATCCCCTGTCCAAAACGTCTGCCGAAGCTGCGGTTGGCTCAGTTCATCAGACATGGAATGACATCCTCCCAGGTTTGCTTCAGGCTTGCCACAGACTCCTGCACCCCAGGCTGGCCATTGACTTCAATCGTCAGCCCGGAGCCTTCAACCTTGCCGAGCACAGACACCGGAATATCCAGCCCGCGCAGGTACGATTCCAGCGCTTCTGCTTTGTCAGGCGCAGCCGACAGCAGAATGCGGGACTGGCTTTCGCTGAACAGCGCCACATCCGGGCGCAGGTCTGTCGTTACGTTCACCTGTGCGCCCAAACCGCCGCTGATACAGGATTCCGCCAAAGCTACAGCTAAGCCGCCTTCCGCCAGGTCATGAGCGGAACGGACCATTCCCTGCTGAATCACGCCCAGCACACCTTTCAGCAGCTTTTTCTCAACCTCCAGATCAAGCTGCGGTGGACGTCCTTCCGATACGCCATGCACTACAGCCTGGAGCTCACTGCCGCCCAGCTCAGCTTTGGTGTCGCCCAGCAGCAGAATAACGTCGCCTTCCGCCTTGAAGCCTTGTGTTGTAATATGATCCGTATCGTGTACAAGGCCAACCATGCCAACCACCGGGGTCGGATAGATCGCGCCTTTGGCATTTTCGTTGTACAGGCTGACATTGCCGCCGATGACCGGCGTATCCAGCACGCGGCAGGCTTCCGCCATGCCGTCTACCGCTTTTTCCATCTGCCAGAAAATATCCGGCTTCTCCGGGCTGCCGAAATTCAGGTTGTCCGTGATCGCCAACGGCTCGCCGCCGGAGCAAACAATGTTACGTGCCGCTTCGCTGACAGCAATCTTACCGCCCACTTCAGGGTCGAGGTAGACATAACGTCCATTGCAGTCCGTTGTCATCGCCAGCCCTTTGCGGGTGCCGTGAACCGTAACAACTGCCGCGTCCGAGCCTGGACGAACAGCCGTGCTGGTGCGCACCATGTAGTCGTACTGCTCGTATACCCATTTTTTGCTTGCTACGCTTGGGGAAGACAGAATCTTGTTCAGCGCTCCGCCGAGATCCGTCACCTCTGCGTAACGCAGCGTATCGACAGTCGCGTTTTGTTCATAATAAGCAGGCACTGCGGACGGCTTGTTGTAAATCGGGCACTCGTCCACAAGCGCGTTGACCGGCATATCCCCGACCACTTCACCGTGGTGGTAGAGCCGCAGACGGCCGTCATCCGTCACTTTACCGACCTTGGCGCAGATGACGCCCCAGCGGTCAAAGATTTCGCGCGCCTGCGCTTCATCCTTAGGCTCAACGACGAACAACATGCGCTCCTGCGATTCGGACAGCATCATTTCGTAAGGTGTCATGCCTTCTTCACGTTGCGGCACCTGATCGAGGTACAGCTCCAGCCCGTTGCCCGCCTTGCTCGCCATTTCCGCACTGGAGCAGGTCAGACCGGCAGCACCCATATCCTGGATACCAAGCACGATGCCGCTGTTGATCAGCTCCAGGCAGGATTCCATCACGAGCTTTTCCATGAACGGGTCGCCAACCTGCACCGCTGTACGCTTCGCTTCGGATTCTTCCGTCAGCTCGACGGAAGCGAAGGTGGCGCCATGAATGCCGTCACGTCCGGTAGGAGGACCTACATAGAAAACCGGGTTGCCTACGCCTTTGGCTACCCCGCGCTGGATTTTATCATGATCGATCAGGCCGACACACATCGCGTTGACGAGCGGGTTGCCTTCATAGCTTTCATCAAATACAACTTCCCCGCCGACAGTTGGAATGCCGATACAGTTGCCGTAACCCGCGATGCCGGATACGACATGCTCAAACAGATATTTGACACGGTCGCTTTCCAGCTTGCCAAACCGCAGCGAGTTCAATACAGCGACAGGTCTGGCACCCATCGAGAAAATGTCGCGGATGATGCCGCCCACGCCTGTAGCCGCCCCTTGGTAAGGCTCGACCGCAGACGGGTGGTTGTGGCTCTCGATTTTGAATACAACGGCCTGGTTGTCGCCGATGTCCACGATGCCCGCGCCTTCACCGGGTCCCATCAGAACACGCGGTCCGCTTGTTGGAAAACGACGCAGTAGCGGCTTGGAATTTTTATAGGCACAGTGCTCCGACCACATCACGCTGAACACGCCGATTTCCGTGTAGTTGGGCTTGCGGCCCATGAATTCGCAAATGAGCTCATACTCGCTGTCGGACACCCCCATTTGCTGATACAGTTTATGCTCGGCCACCTGTTCTGCCGTTGGTTCCTTAGCGGACACTTGCTGCGCCATGCTTATCCCTCCATGCGTTCAAAATCGATGTAAACATGCGTTTGCCGTCATCGGTACCGAGCAATTGATCCACCGCCCGCTCAGGATGGGGCATCATGCCAAGCACATTGCCCTGCTCATTGCAGATGCCCGCAATGTCCGTAAGAGAGCCGTTTGGATTGCTTTTATACGTAAATACGATCTGGTTGTTCGCCTGCAGGCGGGCCAGCGTGTCTTCGTCACAATAGTAGTTGCCTTCACCATGCGCGATCGGAATGACGATCTCTTCACCTTGCGCATAATCACGCGTAAAAGGGGTTGTGTTATTTGCCACCTGAAGCACCGTATCATGGCAGCGGAACTTCATCGACATATTGCGTCTCAGTGCACCCGGCAGCAAGCCTGCTTCGGTCAGAATCTGGAAACCGTTGCAGATGCCCAGGATGAACTTGCCCTGCTCGGCCGCCTTGGCGACTTCATTCATAACAGGAGCAAAGCGGGAAATCGCACCACAGCGCAGATAATCACCGTAAGAGAAGCCACCCGGAACGAGAATGCAGTCATAAGCGGACAGGTCTGTGGCCGTATGCCAGACATAATCCACCGGCTCGCCCAATACATCCTCCACCGCTTTATAACAGTCAATGTCACAGTTGGAGCCCGGAAATACCAGTACAGCAAATTTCATGGATTCAGTCCTCCAATTCGTAACGGTAGTCCTCAACTACCGTATTGGCCAACAGCTTTTCGCACATGGCAGCCACCCGCTTCTCCGCCTCCGCGCGGTCAGCCGTATCGAGCTGAAGCTCCATATACTTGCCGATGCGCAGGCTTTCCACCTCTGCAAAGCCCATGGAATGAAGAGCGCCTTGCACAGCTACCCCCTGCGGGTCGAGTACGCTTTGTTTAATAGTGACATAGACCTTTGCTTTTAACATATTCCTTGAGTTCCTCCTCTGAATGGTGAATCAGCTAATATGAAGCGTTACAACAAGTCTGCCTCGCCTCAGGACGGCGCAGTCAATCGTTTCAGAATATCGGTGTATCGCGCGGTCGTTTCTGCTACCACGTCGGCAGGAAGCGGCGCGGGTGTGCTGTTTTTATCCCAATCGGATGCCGCCAAATAGCTGCGCACCGGCTCCTTGTCCATACTGTCGATCTCCACATCCAGCTCGTAGTTTTCCTTGGCCCAGAAGCGGGAAGCGTCAGGTGTGAAAATTTCATCGATCAAAATCAGCTTGCCATCAATCAGACCGAATTCAAACTTGCAATCTGCCAAAATGATCCCGCGTTCCTCGCAGTACGCTCTTGCAAACTCGTACAGTTCAAGGCTCTTCTGCTCCAGAGCCCCGGTCAGCTCCACACCGACGAGATCCTTCATACGGTCCAGAGAGATGTCCTCGTCATGTCCGACATCGTTCTTGGCCGCAGGCGTAAAGAGCGGTGCCGGAAAGCGCTCATTCTTGCGCATGCCTTCAGGCAGCGGAATGCCGTTAATTTCACCGGTCTGCTCGTACTGCCTCCAACCGCCGCCTGTGATATAACCGCGCACGACACATTCGATGTCAATCCGTTCCGCTTTGCGGGTTACCATGATGCGGTCCTTCAACAGCTCTCTGTCCTTCACCACCGCCCCCAGTTGATCAACATCGGTGTGAACGACATGGTTATCTATAATATGTTTTGTTTTGTCGAACCAAAAGCTGCTGAGCCGATTCAGGACATTGCCCTTCTCCGGCACCGGCGGCTCCAGCACATAGTCAAACGCCGAAATTCGGTCCGTCACGACGATCAGGTAATGCTCCCCCAAATCGTACAGCTCACGCACTTTGCCTTTGTAGAGCAGAGGTGCATCAATCAGGTCTGCGGCTGTAGACAACGCCATGTTTCTACCTTCTTCCCCGAGAAAAATGAAATTCCGATCTGTTTAAAAATCCAATTCGCCGGTAATAAATCCAGTCCCCCGGTAATCTTGCTTTTTAAATCAGTTCAAGCTTCTTAAAAATGGTGTCCACATGCTTCAGGTGCCATGCCGGGTTAAAGGCATCCTCAATCTCTTCAGTGCTAAGCAGGGCGGTGATTTCCGGTGTCGCTTCCACAATCTCGCGGAACTGGCGCTGCTCTTCCCAAGCCTGCATGGCACGCGGTTGTACAGTATCATAAGCCTGCTCGCGGCTCATACCTTTGTCGATCAGCTTTGTCATGACACGGCCGGAGAACGGAACGCCGAACGTGCGTGACATGTTGCGTTTCATATTTTCCGGGAACACAGTCAGGTTCTTCACGATATTTCCGAAACGGTTCAGCATATAGTTCAGCAGCATCGTCGCATCCGGCAAAATAATGCGTTCCACGGAGGAGTGGGAGATATCCCGTTCATGCCACAGCGGCACATTTTCATAAGCAGAAACCATATGTCCACGGATGACGCGGGACAGGCCAGAAATATTCTCGCAGCCGATCGGGTTACGCTTGTGCGGCATGGCCGACGAACCCTTTTGCCCTTTCGCAAAGGCTTCCTCCACTTCACGGAATTCGCTCTTCTGCAGGGCGCGGATTTCCGTGGCGAATTTATCGAGCGAGGTGGCGATCAAGGCGAGTGTCGCCATATATTCAGCATGACGGTCACGCTGCAGCGTCTGCGTGGAGATGGGCGCCGGCTTCGTGCCGAGCTTGCGGCAGACAAACTCCTCAACAAATGGATCAATGTTGGCGTAAGTGCCGACAGCCCCGGAAATTTTCCCGTACTGCACGTTATCCGCAGCGTGGCGGAATCGCTCCAGGTTGCGCTTCATCTCTTCATGCCACAAGGCCATTTTCAGTCCGAACGTTGTAGGCTCGGCATGAACGCCGTGCGTGCGTCCCATCATCGGTGTATCTTTATAGGCAAGTGCTTTTTCCTTCAAAATATCAATAAAACGAATGATGTCCTGCTCCAAAATCTCGTTGGCCTGCTTCAGCAGGTAACCGAGCGCCGTGTCCACGACATCCGTGGAGGTCAGGCCATAATGCACCCATTTGCGCTCTGCCCCCAGGCTTTCCGACACCGTGCGGGTAAAGGCAATCACATCGTGACGGGTCTCCTGCTCGATTTCAAGAATGCGGTCGATGTTAAATGAAGCGTTCTTGCGCAGAGCGACCGTATCCTCTTTAGGGATGACTCCAAGTTCGGCCCAGGCCTCACAGGCACACAGTTCCACTTCCAGCCATGCTTTGAATTTGTTCTCTTCCGTCCAGATGGCTCTCATTTCCGGTCTGCTGTATCGTTCAATCATAACTGATGATTCCTCCAAATATTGGTTTGTGAAATCCATTCCAGGCCGTTCTGCACATCATCGCAGAGCAAATTGATATGCCCCATCTTGCGCCCTGGCTTCGCTTCGCTCTTTCCGTATATATGAAGCTTCGGGCTCACATTCAGGCGTTCGGCGGCCGTGTCCGGCTGTACAGTCCAGGCCACGGCCTGCTCCAGATGCTCTCCAAGCAGATTGACCATCACCACCGGTGTCAGCAGCCTGGTGTCGCCGAGCGGCAGCCCGCAAACCGCTCGCAAATGCTGTTCAAACTGCGAAGTTGCGCAAGCGTCCATGGTGTAGTGGCCGGAGTTGTGCGGACGGGGAGCAAGCTCATTCACGTACAGCTCTCCATCCTCCGTCACGAACATCTCCACCGCCAGCAGTCCCACAGCATCCAGCGACTCGGCAATGGCCTCGGCCAGCCGTCCGGCCTGTTCGCTCACTTCCGCCGGTATACGCGCCGGCACAATGGAAGCATGCAAAATATTGTTCACATGGATATTTTCTGCAGGCAGGAAGGTTCGTATTTCTCCCTGCGTGCTGCGCGCCGCGATCACTGAAATTTCACAGCGAAAATTGACGAAGCCCTCCAGCACCAGCTCAGCCCCGGTGGCCGCCAAATCGGCATAAGCTGCATTCACTTCCGCTTCGGTACGAATGACCCGCTGGCCTTTCCCGTCGTATCCGCCGGTAGCCGTTTTCAGCACACAAGGAAGTCCAAGCTCTTTAACAGCCGCTTTCATAGACTCTGGTGATGTAACTTCCCGGTAGGGGGCAACCGGAACTCCGGCGGCTTCAATCGCCTTTTTTTCCCGGAGCCGGTGCTGGGTTGTGTAGAGCAGTTTGCTGCCCTGCGGCACATAGGATTCCCGTTCAAGCATGCCGGCCACGCCTGCATCCACATTTTCAAACTCATACGTGATGATATCAGACTGCTCCGCCAATCGCCGCGCTGCGTCCACGTCATCATAAGGGGCTGTAATCTGGTCGGCCACCTGCCCACAAGGCGAATCGGGCGCAGGGTCCAGCGTAACGAACCTGTATCCCATCGCCGCCCCGGACAAAGTGATCATTCTCCCCAGCTGTCCGCCGCCAAGTATGCCTACCGTTGATCCGGGCGGCAGCACTCTGCCGTTAGGTTTCATAAGGAATCACTGCTTTCCAGCACCTCGCTGCGGATGCGATCCCGTCTCGCCTGCACCCGGCTCCGTACCTCTTCATCGAATGAGCCGATGATCTGTGCTGCCAGCAATCCGGCATTCGTTGCACCAGCTTTGCCAATCGCCACCGTCGCCACCGGAATTCCGCCCGGCATCTGCACGATGGACAGCAGCGAATCAAGCCCGTTCAGCGCTTTGGACTGCACCGGCACACCGATCACCGGCACCGTCGTTTTGGCGGCTACCATGCCCGGAAGATGAGCAGCTCCCCCCGCACCGGCAATGATGACCTTGATTCCTCGCTCAGCCGCCTGTTCCGCATATTCAAACATCAGATCCGGCGTCCGGTGAGCCGAAACGACTTTTTTCTCATAGCTGATCTGCAGCTCGTCCAGTATTTCACACGCATGCTGCATCGTGTCCCAGTCTGACTTACTGCCCATGATGACGCCTACCTGTACCGGCATGTCCTTCCACACTCCTAATTCATGCTCCTTATGAAAAACATCCATCGACGTACCTTCAAATAAGGGCAAAAAATCCGGCATCCTCGAAAATACAGCTTCTTCAAGATACCGGACTACTGAAAATAACGCCGATGACCGCCTTTTTTGTCGAACAAAAATGAATAAAGACACGCCAAAGGCAAGCCGAAAAGCCGCTGCTCGCGGTCGGTTATATTTCCCGTAGTC
Source organism: Paenibacillus enshidis (assembly GCF_042136365.1). Classification (NCBI taxonomy): domain Bacteria; kingdom Bacillati; phylum Bacillota; class Bacilli; order Caryophanales; family Paenibacillaceae; genus Paenibacillus; species Paenibacillus enshidis. Next base: position 15,749 of record NZ_JBHHMI010000039.1, read on the forward strand.
CGGAAATTTAAGGTTTCCGGGTAGAGACTTCCGGGCCATATTCCCGGATTTATACGAGTTTTCCACACTAAATTTTAAAAATTCAATCTTCAACAATTCCTTATCTAGTGTACCAATCTGCTACACTCTATGTCAACTTAAAAGGCGAACATTTCTCTTTTACATTAATTTAATGTTCGTTTTCACAACAAAACAAAAATCCCCCGCATCGTTATATTACGAAAAGTCGGGGGAATTGGCATCCACACTGTTTTTTGTTATTTCACGACCAGCACCGGGATTTCCGCATGCTGCACCACATTATGGCTAACACTGCCTAGCACGAATTCGCGAATACCGCCCAGTCCGCGGCTGCCGACAATGATCACATCCGACCCGTGCTCTGCGGCATAATCAAGAATAACCTCAGCCGGTGAACCCTGGATGACATCCACTACAGCCTCTACTCCAAATTGGGCAATTTTGTTTTTCACCTCTTCGGCGGTCTGGTTGGACAGATCATAATATTCCTTATTGATTGAAGCCGGGATTGGGGCCAGCCCCTCACCAACGAACACACGGGGAAAATCAAAGGCATGAACTACTCTCAGTTCCGCTCCTGCAGTCAGGTTCACCAATTGCACCGCTTTTTCCAGCGCTTCATTGGCCGCCTTCGATCCGTCATATGCCAACAGGATTTTGCTAAACATGATCAACCATCTCCTCTTTTATATAGGTCTGTATAGGTCGCATTATCCGGTTTCACTACTCATTCAGAAGAGTCCTACCCCGCCCGGTCATCTTAAAAAATAACCATAAAGCAGCGCATTCAGGAACAACAGCAGCGGAATGCCGTATTTGAAGCTCGCATGTTTGGTTTTATGCCTCTTCCGGTACATGCCGACCAGAATGCCGAGTGCGCCGCCAATGAGCGCCAACAGAAATAAAGTTTTTTCCGGAATCCTGTCGCGCTTGCGCCGCGCTCTGTTTTTATCATCAGACATTACAATATAAGCAATACAGTTAATTACAAAAAGCCAGATCAACAGTGCTGCGTGCAACCTCTTCCCTCCCCGTCGCCAGAACGGCTGCCTTGTAGTACAAATTCATTATACTCCCTTGACGCAAACTGGAACAATGATGCTTCATACGACAAATCCGCTCATGATCCGGTATGATCGTGGTTATAGTAACAATGGGCCGCATTACTCAATTGAAGGAGGATTATTGTATGGACAACACACATGATTATGTAGAAAAACTGCACGAAAACCAGAAGAAGCAGGCGCATAACCGCAAAAAAGGACACGGTACACCGAGCGAAAAGCTGCCGACCAAGCAGCACTCGAAAAATCCGTGAACGCCGCAACCTTCATCTATTTTATCCAGTGATTAGGCCGGAGAGGCGGTTAAACCCGCCTTCTTCCCCACATACAAACGAAGTTGAGGTACTTACTCTATCCTCCTTCTGGACACAGAGGGTTAACAAAAAACGCCGTTCATATTTCTATAAATTAGTTTATAATAAATTATATTTCGAATATATGGGGGTGCTTGTTATGAACGCTAAAGAAGCAGCTGAGATTGCAGCGCGTAATTTTAGTGATTTATTTGCTGACTATGGGCAGTATTCAGATCTAAGATTAGAAGAAGTTGAAAAGAACGATGATGAGTGGCTAATCACTTTAGGGTATTTGGATAAAGCTCAGGAAGGATTCTCTTTAGGGCTTAATAAGAGAAGATACAAAGTCTTTACGATCAAGAGCACCGGAGAAGTCACATCCGTTAAAATTCGCCCAATGGATTAACAAAATGAATTCATATATCAAGCATTTAATTGCTGAGTATAAAAATAAAGATATCATAGTTGATACCAATCTTCTCATACTGTTGCTCGTGGGCAGGTACAATATTGACTTTATAAACAAATTTAAAAGGACACAAGCCTTTTCCAAAGATGACTACTATCTTCTCGAAAAGTTAATTAGCAATTTCCCTGGAATCCTAACTTTACCCAATATACTTACGGAAGTGAGCAATTTAACAGATGGTATTTCCGAAAACTACATTATTAATTTTGTAAAGGAAATCGAAAGGTTTAATGAAACATCGATTCCAAGCTCAGAAATTTCTAAAGAACAGATATTTTTAAAACTAGGCTTGACCGATTCTGGAATTTCAATACTTGCAAAAAGTAACCATCTTGTAGTAACCGCAGATCTTCCATTAGCAAATTTTCTTGAAACGTCAAAATTACCAGTGATTAATTTCAACCATATACGTTTTTAGTTGTAGATTACTTAGCCTTTGTGCCCCAATTTGAACTGAATTTCTTCGAAAAAAAAGGGCCTCAATCTCCACTATACAGTGGAATTTGAGGTCCTTTCGGCTGTAAATTGAGATGTTCCCATGTCATACGAACGCTTTTGGGACAGCCCCTTCATACAAAGTTAAGACTCCCGTTTGGGAATGCCGTTCAGACTGGGAGGACGATGAGCCGCCTTTTTCGGATGTACCGTGGTGCTCTCCTCCATGATGCTGGATTTATTTTGCTGCTCCTTGATCGTTAACGATTTACGGTGTGGCACAGTAATCACCCCCTGGCTCTTACCATGCCAATTTCTTTTTGACTTTATACCATACTTTTTGAACACTCACCATCAGGGACTCTGGAACGTCCGGCTGATGCGGTTATTTCTCTTCCTTCTCGGCCAGCGCCGCTTTCAGCAGCTCTCCGAGATTGGAGCCGAGAGATTCCTGCTTCGCATACTGTTTGACCAGCTTCTGCTGTTCGTGTTTATTGACTCTGGTCTTATCTTTATCCAGCACCTCGGTAAGCCCGCAAGGAAGGCATTGGACGTAAAGTCCGGCCTTGCCCTCCTTCAGCTCCATTTTCTTATGGCATTGCGGGCAGCGGCGGTTGGAAAGGCGCTTTTCGCCGGAACGACGGTAACCGCAATCCTCGCTCGGACATACGAGAAACTTGCCCTTCTTGCCTTTCTTCTCCAGCAGCTTGCTTCCGCAGTCCGGGCAATGGCTGTTCGTGACATTATGCGGCTTGTATTCCGCCGCACTGTTCTTGACCGTGCTTACCAGCTCACGAGTCATGTCTCTAATTCCGTTCAGGAAAGTATCCGGACTGCCCTGGCCGCGGGCGATCCGCTCCAGCTCCGCTTCCCAGCGGGCCGTAAGTTCCGGCGTGCGAAGCTGCGGTGCGGCCAACTCAATCAACTGTCTGCCCTTGCCTGTCGGATGCAGCAGGTTGCCCTGCCGCTCAATCGTGTCGGAGCTGACCAGCTTCTCGATAATATCCGCCCGCGTGGCCGGCGTGCCTAACCCGTGCTTCTCCATTTGCGACAGCAGGGCGGCTTCCGTATACCGTTTTGGCGGCGTGGTGCGGCCTGGCTTCACGATGCAGCGGACAAGCTTGACCTTCTCCCCCTGCTTCAGGTCAGGCAGCATGACATTCTGCTCCTTTTCCCGGCTGTCCTCATCTTCGTCTTCATCAGAGTCATCCATAATCTCGCCGTCATACACCACACGCCAGCCGCTATCCTTCATGACAGTGCCTTTGACATAAAACATTTCACCCGCAGCCTCCACCGTAACCGCGACCGCATCATATTTGGCCGGCCCGTAGAAAAGGCTGATAAAACGCCGGACGATCAGATCATACAGCTTGCGCTCCTCCGCGCTGAGCTTGTTCAGAAAAACCGTTTCTTCCGTGGGAATAATAGCATGGTGGTCCGTCACCTTGCTGTCATCAACAAAACGCTTCGTCACCTTGAGCTGTGTCCGCAGCAGCGGACGGGCAGCGGCCGCATATGGACCTACGGCAACGCTGTTCAGGCGCTCTTTTAAAGTTCCCGTAATATCCGAGGACAGATAGCGGCTGTCCGTACGCGGATACGTAACAAGCTTATGCTGTTCATATAGACGCTGCAGCACATTCGACGTCTGCTTGGCCGAGAATCCATAGCGGCGGTTCGCGTCCCGCTGCAGCTCGGTCAGGTCATAGGGAAGCGGATGCGGCTCGGCTTTCTCCGTCTTTTTCACCTGCGTGACCGTTCCAGTGCCACCTTCCAGCTTGCGCTTCAGCTGCTCCGTTTCCTGCCTGTCAAAAATGCGGGCATCCCCGTTGCTTGCCCGGCGTGTGGCCTGAAACGTGCCGAAATCTCCGGTGATCGTATCGTATTCCTGCGAGCGGAAGCCCGTAATTTCCTTTTCGCGCTCCATAATCATGCCAAGTGTTGGTGTCTGCACCCGCCCTGCGGACAATTGCGCATTAAATTTACAGGTCAGGGCACGGGTCACATTCAGACCGACCATCCAATCCGCTTCGGCACGGCAGCGGGCGGATTCATACAGCCGATCAAACTGTTTGCCAGGCAGCAGCTTCGCAAAGCCTTCCTTGATCGCCTTGTCCGTCTGCGACGAAATCCACAGTCTGCGGAAGGGCTTCTTCCAATGCGCCATTTGCATAATCCAGCGGGCCAGCAGTTCCCCTTCTCTCGCCGCGTCGGTGGCAATAATAAGCTCCCCGATATCCTGCCGCTTCATCAGCTGCTGTACGACTCTGAATTGGTGATTCGTTTCGCGCAGCACCTTCAGCTTGGTTGTGTTTGGCAAAATCGGCAGCTCTTCCAGCTTCCAGGTTGCGTATTTATCATCATAATCCTCCGGCTCTGCAAGGCCCACAAGATGGCCAAGCGCCCAGGTTACTACATATTGAGGTCCTTCAAAGTAGCTTTTATGCTTCTCACGGCTGCCCATTACACGGGCAATTTCGCGTGCTACGGACGGCTTTTCAGCTAGTACCAATACTTTCATAACGATCCCCTTTCTGAGGATTCCATTATACCATTACCTTCGTATTTTCCGCACACCTTCTAAATGTAATATTTCCTATCACAAACGAAAAATCTATCAAATTGCCAAAATGAATGAAATACATAGAATTGTCTTGAAAACAGGCTGTTTATTAACCAAAATCGTCATCTATCAATTTGTCAACTTTCCTATCATTAAATTATGATTTTTCTAGGTTTATACATAACACGATGAATACAAAGGAGCGTGAACCCGTATGCGAAGACAGCGGCTATTTCTCAAAAGTGGAAGTTTTGTATTGCTCGCCGGAATGCTGGTTGCAGGCTTTCTTGGCTGGTCAAGCCCTGCTGCTGCTGCCGCAGCAGCGGAAGGACAAAGCGTCTCGGCTTCCTCCAAAGCCTTTACTTTGGAGGAAGCAACAATTGCGGAGATGCAGCGGGCGATGGAGGAAGGAAATCTTACATCAAAAAGGCTTGTGCAGATGTATCTTGACCGCATTAAAGCCTATGACGATAAGGGCATAAAGCTAAACGCGGTGCTTACCCTTAATCCGGATGCTCTCAAGATTGCTGAGCAGCTGGACCGGGAACGGCAGGAAAAAGGGCCACGCTCCCCTCTGCACGGCATTCCTGTCCTGGTCAAAGACAACTTTGACACGTCAGATATGCCTACCACGGCAGGATGCTTATGCCTTAAAGACTCCGTTCCTGCCGAGGACGCCGATCAAATAGCCAAGCTGAAAGAGGCCGGAGCGATTATTTTAGGCAAAACCAACCTGCATGAATTTGCGTTCGGCATTACCACCTCCAGCTCCCTCGGTGGACAGACCCTGAATCCGTATGATCCCGCCCGTTATCCAGGCGGTTCCAGCGGAGGCACCGGGGCAGCCATTGCCGCAAACTTTGCAGCCGCCGGGCTGGGTACCGATACAGGCGGCTCCATCCGGATTCCGTCCACCTTCAACAGTCTTGTCGGTATCCGTCCGACCATTGGTCTGACAAGCCGGGACGGCATTATACCGCTGGCTCTAACGCAGGATGTCGGCGGGCCGATGGCGCGAACCGTTTCAGACGCCGCCCTCCTGCTTGACGCTACGGCTGGTTATGATCCGGACGATGTTGCCACTGCCTACAGTATCGGGGAAACTCCTGCAAGCTATACGGATTTTCTTCAAGCTGACGGTTTGAAAGGAGCACGCATCGGGGTAGCCGTAGAGCTGTTCGGCAGCAAGCCTGAAGAACTGGCGGTTACGGAGGTAGTCTACAAAGCTGTTGATGAGCTGAAGGCGCTTGGAGCTGAGGCCGTTCCCATTCAAATTCCCAATTTGTCCGAAATCATGAGCTATCCGAGCCTGAGCAGCTACGAATTCAAATTTCAGTTGAATGATTATCTGCACGAGCTGGGTCCATCCGCCCCCTACGACAGCCTGACCGCCATCATTGAATCCGGACAATTTGATAAGGCTCAGGAGGATTCCATGAAAGCACGCGATGCCCGTGAATCCCTTGATACCGAGGAGTACAAGGATATTGTGCTAAAACGTACCAAGCTGACGCGGGAAGCTCTCCTTCAGGTGATGGCCGACAATCAGTTGGATGCCATTGTGTATCCTTCCACCACACAGACCGCAGCTGTCATCGGAGAAGAGCAAAACGCAGGCGGCAACAACAGGCTAAGTCCTTTTTCAGGCTTCCCTGCCATAACAGTGCCTGCCGGATTTACTTCCGATGGACTGCCTGTAGGCATTGAATTTTTGGGCCGAGCCTTTGACGAAGAGACATTAATAAAGCTGGCCTACAGCTACGAGCAGGGAACACACCATCGCAAAGCTCCGACGCTTGCCCCCTGATCCATTCACTTTTACAAAATGAGCAAACCCCCGGTACTTCATCTCTTGAAGTACCGGGGGTTTAATAAGGCTATATTCATTGTAAGTCAGGAGCTCCCCATGTCAGCAGCAAGCCTGCATAGGTCAGCCCGCCGCCAAAGCCGTACAGTATGACCCGATCCCCTTGTTTAAGCTTCCCTTCCTTAATGCCTGTCTGTAACGCCAGGGGAATGGATGCAGCCGAGGTATTGCCGTTGTACTCCACACTCGTCAATACTTTTTCCATAGGTATGGCCGCTTTTTCCGCAATGGACTCAATCATGCGCAGGTTCGCGCTATGGGGAACGAACCAGTCCAGTTGTTCCGGTTGGATGCCTCCCTGCTCCAAAAGCCGTTCCACGCCTGACGGTACGTTCCGCACTGCCCATTTGTACACTTCCCTTCCGTTCTGTACAAGATGGCCGCTGTCGCTAAGCTCGGTGTCATTCATTTTTTTGGACAAGGCAGTTTGGTACAGATGAATGCCGCCTGCCCCGTCCGTGCCGATGTCTGAAGCGATAAAGTCCGGATTCTGCTCATCATGCTCCACCAGCACCGCTCCCGCTCCGTCGCCAAACAGGACACAGGTCGTCCGGTCAGTGTAGTCCGTTATTTTGGACAGCGTTTCGGCGCCTACGACAAGTATTTTCCGATGAAGACCCGCCGTAATCAGCCCATTGGCCAAATGAAGACCATATGCGAATCCTGCGCAGGCCGCTCCCAGATCAATGGAACCCGTTTGGGCAATTCCAAAGGCATCTTGTATGCGTGAAGCGACATTCGGGAAATGATAGTCAGGTGTGCTGGTGGCGACCATGATCATGTCTACATCCTGCACTTGAACATTGTAGGCTTCCATCAGGTTGTGAACCGCACGGATGGACAAATCGGAAACAAACTGATCGGGGGCAGCAATCCGGCGTTCTCTCATGCCCGTGCGCTGCACGATCCATTCGTCACTGGTATCCACCAGCTTCTCCAGATCCGCATTACTCATTACTTTATCAGGTACATAAGTTCCAATGGCCGTAATTCGTGCTTTTGATTGCAGCATAATTTTTTCTCCTCTCTTAATGAAGGATCTGAATGTCCATGAGTTCAGTTCAGCAAGTACTTTGTTATTATAACACCTGGTATTAGTACCTGATACTATTTTTTTAAAAAAAATCTGCTATGAGACGCGAAATTTCCTGTTCTATATTGGCGTAAAGCTGATTTAGCTACGATGTAGTTTGCCGTGAAATGACAAAAAAAGACCGCTCCGAAGCCAAATGCAGACTTCCGGAGCGGCTCTGTTATATAAATGAATTGCTTGATATCCAGCCTTGTGCCTCGTGTCAGGATTGCTGAAAGTTCGGGTAACGCTCTCCAGCCGCAACGCCTTGCGGCGAGATGCGCTCGATCTCCGCCAGCTCCTCCGCGGAAAGCGTCACTTCCAGTGCGCCCAGATTTTCCTGAACCCGATCCAAACGCTTTGTACCGGGAATTGGAACGATCTGCTCACCCTGCGCTAGCAGCCAAGCCAGAGCAAGCTGAGACGGTTTGCAGCCTTTGCTGGCGGCAAACTTTTCGATCAGGGCCACTACCTCCAGGTTTTTGCTGAAGTTCTCACCCTGGAAGCGGGGGAAGAAGCGGCGATAATCATCTTCAGGCAGATCGTCGAAGGTCCGGATTTGTCCTGTCAGGAAACCGCGGCCCAGCGGGCTATATGGAACAAAACCGATGCCCAGTTCATGAAGAACAGGCAGCACCTCGTCCTCGACTTCGCGGCTCCACAGTGAATATTCCGTTTCCACCGCAGTTAGCGGATGAACCGCATGCGCACGGCGAATCTGGTCAGGCGAAGCCTCCGACAGACCGATATAACGTATTTTGCCTTCCTGAACGAGCTCCGCCACAGCGCCTACCGTTTCCTCGATGGGTGTATTCGGATCAATGCGGTGCTGATAATACAGATCGATATAATCGACACCAAGATTAAGAAGGCTGGCGTCCACCGATTTTTTCACATAAGCAGGGTGTCCATGCGCTTTCATGTCCACTCCAGTAATGCCGAATTTGGTCGCAATCACAGCTTGGTCCCGGCGTCCTTTCAAAGCCCGGCCAACCGTCCGCTCGTTGCCGCCGAATTTTCCTTCCATGAATTTTTCACCGTAAATATCCGCCGTATCAAACATTGTGACACCCAGATCCAACGCCCCATGAATGGTATATACCGACTCTTCGTTGTCCGGCATCATCATCGTGCCCAGACCCAAGGCTGACACCTCAAGCCCTTGACTGCCCAGTTTTCGCTTCGGTAATCTATTTTCCATCGGCTAGTCCCCTCTTTTCCGCAGATTCGAATATGACTTGTGTCAAGCATGATCTTATTCTAAACCGTAGTATTGAGAGCAGCCACAGTATGCTTTTACTAGTAATGGCGCTAACAGGCTGCGCCTGAATGATGAATTTTTTTAGAGCACAAACCAAAACTAAACCACTGTCATGTTCAACTGCGGTGTATCAGTTCATATTAAAGAGACCTCTTTCCCAACTTGATCTTTTTCATCGAAAACAGTAAAAGAACGGGAACCATCGCAATGCTTCCACAAAGAATCCAGGATATTTGAATGGGTGTCTGGTCCGAACTTAAATCTGTAAAGCTGCGGCTGATGATCCCTGTAACGATTAGACCTGCCACATCCCCAGTTGGGAAATGGCTGAATCCAGTGACAATAGAGTAGCACGATATTCATTGGATATCCGTTTGTTGAGAAAGATTTGCTTTGCTGTCGGATACATTCCTCTGCCGATCTCATAAACTAAAAAAGTAACCAGCACCGGATAAAAGGAGTTTAAAGCTCCTGCCAAAACAAGCCATATGCCGATCATCGAGCAGGACAGCATTAAAACAACCATATCATTATATTTATTGTATAATTTCCGGACTAGGTAGCTCCCGAACGTCATGCAGAGTGAATACGCCGCTTTAATGATTCCCATCACCCACACCCCTTGTTCGGATAAAGCGACCAGGCGCGGCTGTTGAAAAGTATTGCCCGCTGAATTAGAGAAGCTGATGAATAAACCAACGATAAATACAATCCAAATCACTTTATGGTTCAAACCGATCCGTACACTTTCACGTATGATCGCTGAAAGACTGTTAACAGTGTGAGGATGATCCCCTGTATTATTTTCAGTCATAAAACGGGTACACAATAAAATGGCTGCTATATTAGAAATTATGCTGGCTATCCAAGGAAAAGAATAATTATAAGCTGCGAGAAAGGCTCCTAATACACCGCAAAAGATACCAGAGATATACTGCATGCTATTGGCTGTCGTAAATAGCTTTTCAATAGGACAGTCGCTGTTTTCAACACCCCATGACTCTAGGGCTCCTGATTGCAGACAAGTGGCCAGCCCCCCGAATATCTGTGCTAACATGAGTAACCAGAGCTCATTCGCCTGCATGAAAATAACACTGTAAATTAAATAACAAATGAGTCCCAATAGAACTGAAGCTTTCCTCCCATACTTGTCGGCGATGGCCCCCGTAGGCACTTCCGATAGAAAAACACTTAGAAAAAATATAGCCAGGAGATAGTTCGCGTTTTCCAAGGACAACCCTTTCGACAACAAAAAAAGTATCAAGGTTGTGCCTGTTATTTCACTCATGAAAAATTGAAGGAAGCTGACAGAATAGAAGAGCTGATGTGGCTTTAAAGACAATGGGTTCCCCTGCTCTCCAGCAAAAATTCATACATATACACCTGAATATTGGCCATCTTTTTTACGCTGGAAGTAAGTATATACATTTTAGAAACAAATGCATGTGATCAACTTCATTAAAATTATGGGTACAAACATTACTTTTCTAAGTTAGTATCATTTTAGTACCATTCCACTGCACCATTAAACACTGCTTCCAGGGCAATATGCATGCACTATGAAAATGAACCATAGTCCATGTTAGTATTTTCCTTTTTGTACTAATATAACTTGTATGCCAACTTTAATTCGGAAAAGGTGATTGTGATCAAACTTTCTTATAGTGGTTTATTTTTAATGCTTTTAGTGATCTTAACTGCTGCTTTGTTAGGAGGATGCCAGAGGATGAGTGAAACAGAAAAAGAAGCCTTATTCGCAGAAGCCGAATCACATGCTATTCCTTATTTTAAGGAAAACTTTGATCTTGAGGTTGTAATTACCAGTAGGAAGTTGCTCCCTACAATGGCGTTTTCCCAAGTTGCAATGGATGGATATGTAAAGAATCATGAAGAACAAACCTTCGGGATTTCCTATGACTATAAGGATAAAGTAGTCGAGGATTTCATAATGAGCCCGGAGATTGTGGAGGCTATTCGAGCTAAAGGCTATGACCCTTATGCAAAATGATTTTTCAAGGAGTTTTCGCTTACTCATAACTTGCCCATTTTTATCAGAAGAAGGTGATTGCGATCAAACATTTTTATAACAGGTTATTTTTAATACTTTTAGTGATCATAGCTGCTGCTCTGTTAGGAGGTTGCCAAAGAATGAGTGAAACCGATAGACAAGCCTTATTTAACGAAGCTGATCCCGTTGCAGTCGATTATTTTAAAGAGAAGTTTGAAATAGAGATTGTTATTACAGATCATAAATTATTACCGACGATGGCTGTTTCGGAAGTTTCTGTAATAGGGCATGTTAAGGATCATCAAGATCAGTATTTCAATTTGTCTTATGACTACAAAAAGAAGGCCGTAACGGGGTTCTCGATGAGTCAGGAATTTGAACAGGCACTCATAAAAAAGGGATATGACCCTTACATGAATTAAGGTAAGCTGTTTTTACAATCAGGAAGGACAGGGAATGGGCTAAAGATTGATATGGAAACATACAAGGAAAATGTCCAGATTAGAAGACTCTATTCAAATTCATCTGCTGTTAATTGACGTCCCTTAATTATTCAATTCCCGAAATGACTGGTGATGGAAAGAAGTGATCTGCTTAAACAGTGCCTGCCCATCTTTAGCGGCAGTTTGACTTGTATCCTTGATCAGTGGCAAATACATCGCCTGATACGTTTCCGGTATCCATTTGTAGGTATGGACATAATCGGTCATCCGAAAACCGCATTTTTGCCAAAACCGTTTACGAAGATCGTTCTCTGGCAGTCGCTCGCTTTCCACTTCAATGATCAGCTCTTGCAGTTGATGCTCCGATGCAGCCCAGGAAGCTAGTGCTTTTACCAGCCATTCCCCCAAGCCCTGGCCTCTATATTCCTCTTTCACCGCCAAATAATCAACAATCAGCGCTTACCATTCTCAGCCTTGCCTGTAATGGCCATAGCTGCCACCGCAGACTGATCCACTACGACATGCAAAAAGCTGAGCTTCCGGTCGAACATCTGCTTGATAATCCCGTCCGGCTTGCGGCCATGCTCAAAAGATTGATGATAAATCCGCCTTGCCTCCGGCCACCATTTTTCATCCAGCCTGTCCAAGGTAATCAGCTTCAATTGTTCTTCTTCCATGATCGTTTGTACTCCTTCTTGCTGTTTTAAAGATCTTATTCCCGAACGACAATCCACTCCTTGCAGTGTCGGATTCATGAAATGCCACAACCGAGGGGCTGAAGAGCAGATGCTTCTCTCCTATTTAGTTTTACAAATTCCGTCTTAATAAGCAAATTCGCAAGCTTTTGCTGGCCTTCTTCAAAATATAATTATCAACAGATGATCCAATTCCTCGCATAAAGAGCACTCTTCCTTGGAATAATCCATCATTGCTCTGCTATGTGTTCCAACAAATCCCCAGGCTGACAACCTAAAGCTGTACATAATTTATCAATTACTTCTAATGATACGTATTCGTTCGTATTGAGCTTCGCCATTGTAGCTGATGAAATTCCCGTCATTTTAAGCAAATCCTGTTTCTTGATTTCCCTGTCGATCAATAATTTTTGAAAAGGCTTGTAACTAATCATATGATATCCCTTCCACACATGTTGTAAACTTTTCTTTAATTATATGAAAATATATTTCCTCTATCAAAAACATCTTTAATTTCTATTGACATGACATTTCGATATGTTAAAATTATATTCAATAAATTAAACTTTTATTCGTAAAATCAAACCATTGGAAGGTGTTCAATTATGCATAATTCCTTAGAAGTTTTACTTGATTCACTAATTCGTATCCGAATTGAATCTTTATATGGTGAGCTTAACAAAAACAACACCAGTTACAATCTGTTTTCTTCCGAACGTAATCTATACCTCAAGCAATTGCATGAAATACTACCAGAGGATTTACGTAAAACACTATTCCTTTATGATGATGCAGATCTTTCCCTCCAAGCTATTTTAGAACGCGAGATCTATTTGCAAGGTTTTAAAGACGCCCTTCATCTACATAGAGAATTAAATGTCTCTTTAGTTTGAGAGCCTTCTGGCTCTTTATTTATCTTCTTTAATGCATTGTTTTATTTGCTGTGCGATGAAGTAGGTACGTTAGACTGGACGATCGCTGTACAACAACTACTTGATCTTGTCAACAAAAATCGCCATGAAATCAGGCAAAAAGCTGTCGGTTTTGATTCAGCGTCAACTCTAGCAGTGGATCTCCGTTTTACCCAGTTAAATCAGGGCATATTTGCTGATCTCATGCTGCGAAAGTGTAGTCATTAATTCCTCTCAAAATTTCGTTGTTCTCAGCCTTAAAAGACCCGTCGGGGTCTGGTCGCGATGCGGTTAATTGATGCGAGTGTGTTCGCTGAATCCTGCTAATTACTTCTTGCGGCTACAGACCAAGGCTCAGAAGGAGCCTCGTCTTGAATATTATGTTATCTGTTGTTGCTATTACTTAGAATCTATATCCAATTTATCAACCTGTTGTTTATTTTCTATTGATAGCTTTCCTATGTGTTCATTAATAATACTTTGTCCTTCAATTGAATTAAGAAATTCTCTGATTTCATTCCCCACTACCCTTCTACTATTCGATGAAATGCGTCCTGCTCTTTCAGCTTTAAACCCAATTAGTGTTATTGCTATGCCTAAACTAATTAATGTGAATGCATCACTAAAAGTATTAACTTCTTTGACAGAAAGATTGATCTTTATATTAGGTAAAACGATTATAGCCATCACCGTACACCCAATAAATATAGGACGTAAGCTGAATAGAACTTTATTTAACCATACTCCTTTTTTTACCATTTTACCTTCAATAAAAAATTCCAAAAAGTCATATAGTATAAGAAAGAATGCTGCAATGGAGATGTATAACAACCATTTCCCAGTAACATTTATAAAAGGAGTTAGTCTTAGAACTGATAAAATAATAAAACCTACTCCAACTACCTTAGTGAAAATTGTGGTCAAGATATGTTCCTCCTGTTACATCTTTTTAGTCTTCGGTAATTGCAGATAACGTTTTGTATCTATGTGCCCGAAGGGGTGGCTTCACACCTAGTCTTGCAGGGTTGTCTGCCTGAGTCCTCTTCCTTGAAACACTTCGGGCAAGGGACGAGAGTCCCGGGGCATAGATAGCTTTAATATTATGTTAGGTGATGTTGTCATCGTCCCCGAACATAATTTCCAAAATAACTTTTTGTTTGTTCATTATCTCATCTGGTGTTACAAACACATGTTTCATAATGGTAGTCACAGATTCCATAGTCAATTCACTAACAGTTAAAATATCATTACTTCTTTTTAATGCTTCTCTTATAAATGTATTGGAAAAGTCAGTTGGTGTATAAACCTCCCCAGTAATCCTATTGCTTAAAATTTTCAATTTCTCACTTACGTAATTTTCATCTATATCAAATATTTTTATAAAAGGATCAGGAATATTGATAGAGTCAAAATACCTCTGAATAATTGCAATAAGTTTTTTACTAAGTGGTATACGACGCGTAGTTTCTCCAAGCTCAAAAAAAACAAATTTATTATCCCTACTAATCTGATACCGAGTTAAATTAGCAATATATTTCCTACTAAGCCCTGTGTACAGAAAAAAACCTATCAAAAGTCTATCCTCAATTGCATTAGTATCATTACTAACATACTTATTAAGTTTCTCAATAGAACTGGAATCTATATATTTCGTTTCTTTAGTAACAATTTCAGGTTTACGAACACCCTTCATGACATCAGTAGGTATTTTATCAGTATTATAAGAGAATTTAAAAAAGCCGAAAAAAGCATTATAGCAATTCAGTTTTTGTGCACTGGAATACCTCAAACTCTCTATGTAAGTGTTAATATCATGAAAATTAATAGTATTTAAAGGTCTTGTTGAGTTATGATCAAGCGACATATAATCTACAAAAAACTTATTTATCCGACTCTTATAGAAGGTTTTTGATGCATCGTTTGGGATAGTTTCCAGATAGTTTGTTAAGATTTCCTTAACTTCATTGTAATACTGATACATAGTTTTAATCTCCTTCATGACAATTTCACCTAACTTAATAATTCACGAAATGCTGACACAACACTCTGTCCGTCATATTTACGAACTTCGTAAACCTTTTCGCTTTATTTCCACGCTATCTGTACTTCCATTTTCAAGCCAATCAATCCGATCCATAGGACTTTGAATCTGCCCGATATGCCGCCGACTCAGATGTGTATATCGCTCTGTCCCCCACTCTCTGATGTCCCAAAAGTCGATCCCATTCACAGCAGTGAGTTGTAAAGGAATGTCTCAGCGAATGAATTCTCACATGTTTGCTAATACTGCTGCAACCAAGGCTTTTTCAAACAACTTTTGGTGCTGAAAGTTCCGTCAGATTACAACATACAGTTCTTTTCGCCTTCAGATTCCATTCGTCCTGTTTCGCAGAAGAGGGAACCATCTCAATCTGTATACCTCATTGGTCTAGCCTCGCCCGGATGTAAGGCATCTCTTTATTCAAGTGCTCGTCACACTCGAAATCGTAGTTCCGATAGCTTCAGTAAACTTTCTACTGTTTTGATGCTTGACGGAAATTCCAGTTTTTTTTATCTGGAACCTATCGCCTACCGGGTAATATTCCCACTTCCTTAGTATATCAGTCGTTCAAAAAATAGGAAATACCATCTCATGAAAAAAAGGGCCTTAAGATGGAATTTCATCTCATGGCTCTATTTCTTTCGACTCATATGTTAGTTCATCATTTAACTCTAGTTCTTATTATTATAATAAATCCCTTTACTTGTCCTGCTCCCTGCTTAGCAACAACTTTATCTTCACAAAACTATGCCCCGGCACCGTTCAGCAGGTAACCTTTTGAAGTCTCTCAGTTGAGCTTCCTTATGGTTTAAAGAAAGACAGAACGAGGATACCTCGTCTGCCCTTTCAACGATCCAACCTATCTATCTACAAACACAAACCATCAACTGGTAAAATACACCTCCCTGTCGATATCCGGAATGAGTGCTGGCTGAACAGGACGCCATCCGAGGCGTTCCTGGGTCAGGGCGCTTGAGGTCGGATTATCAATCGAGACAAAGTGCGCCAGCCAACCGAAGTGATCGTCGGCCTCCTCAGGAGATTTGCTGACGACAGGCACATTAAGGCGGCGGCCGATTACGGCGGCGATGTCGCGAAGCGGCACACCCTCATCGCCAATCGCATGCAGTCTGGAACCAGCAGGTGCAGATTCAAGCGCCAGCCGATAGAGACGCGCGGCATCGAGCCTGTGCACAGCAGCCCAACGGTTAGCTCCAGCGCCTACATAAGCGGAGACACCCGTTCTGCGGGCGATAGCGATCAAAACCGGTACAAATGCCCGATCGCCATCACCATGTACCGATTCCGGAAGACGCACCACCGATGCGCGAACTCCTCGCGAAGCCATAGCTAAAGCCCTCTCTTCCGATGCGATGCGGGTCGCTGAGGCCGAATTGGGGTCGGGTGTGTCATTTTCCGTTCCAAGACGGCCGGGTGTAAGGAGAGCATTTACCGAAGTGACTACGAATGGTCGATCAGAACCAGCTAATGCCTCCCCGAGCACCTCGACAACTTCACTATCCTTCTTGCACGCACCGGCGTAATCCGAGAAATCATGAATGAAAGCCGCATGGATCACGCCATCCGCAGCGGCCGCTCCGCTGCGCAGACTGTCGAGATCGTCAAGAGATCCGTGATGCACTGCTGCCCCAGCTGCGGTGAGCGTTGCTGCTGCCGCTTCCGAGCGGGCGAGGCCTACCACCTCATGCCCCGCTCCGATCAGTTCCCGCACGATGGCGGACCCGATAAAGCCAGTAGCCCCTGTAACAAAAACACGCATAATGAATTCCTCCTACACAATAAGTAGTAAAGCTATACATATATTTTAGACCGAGCTTCACCAGGATGTTTGCCAGTTCCACGCTGCTTCTTGCCTGATCCGCCGGAAAACAGCATAACCTTAGACCAACATAAATAGCTCTGAACTACTCATGTCCAAAACAACTGATCCCTCGGGTTTTGAAAAAAAGAAAGCCCGCAAGCCATATGGCTGCGGGTACAGGAGGAATCGTAGCGAATACACATCGACAAGTCAAACGAAGCGGTTTAATGCTGACTTTTATCCAGTGGTTGATCAATCCAGCATTTGTGCTAGTTGACGCCATCTGGCGATATCTTTGCTTGGCGGACTGCCAAAAAAGCGGCTGTAATCGCGGCTAAATTGGGAGGTACTCACATATCCCACCAGTCGGCATGCCGTGGTTGCATCCATTGAAGCGGATAACATCAAACGCCGTGCTTCATGAAGACGTAGAGCTTTTTGGTACTGCAGCGGGCTCATCGAAGTGACTGACTTAAAATGCTCGTTAAACGAGGACACACTCAAGTGCACCAAATCAGCCAAGTCTGCGACCTTCATCTGCTGGACAAAGTTGTTGCGGAGCCAGGCAATCGCCTTTGCAACCCGCTGTACGCCCGAATCGGCAAAACCCATTTCAGCGGCATGAACGCCTATAGGACTTCGCAGGACACGTATCAATATTTCATCCACCACGAGCGGAGCTACCAACTCGATGTCGCCAGGATCGGATAAACACTCCACCAGCCTGCTCACCGCACTTATAACGCTCAGCTCAGCGTTCGTGACATAACCCGCGCTCCGCTGATGAATGGGAGGCAGTCCGTGAGGATACACTTTCAGGACCAACTCGACGATCCTTTGCGGGTTAAGATCCAGCCTGGCACCGAGAACCGGTTCGGAAGGACTGGCAAGCGTGGTCTGGGCAGCAACCGGGAGGGCAACAGGGACAATAAACATCTGCCCACCGCCGAAGGAATAGACCTCCTTCCCCACCGTAACAGCCTTTTCTCCTTGTGCAGCTCCTCATCGTTTCCTACACAGCTCCTTGTTTCAATTGCGAAAAGTATACAAACAATTGCGGCAAGCGTCAAACTGCTCTCATCCATCCCTTAGCGTTTCTATTAAACACATAATTAACTTTTTATTTGAATTCCGTTGATGCTCATAGATTAATTCTATATAAAGAACCTATATAGAAACAACAAAGGGAGCGACGGATACGTGAATCTTATGAAACTGCAAATTGTCGAATTGATCGACCGCCATCACCACATGACCAGCGTTGCCGAAATACTCGGCATCAAGCAACCTACGGTTACATTTCATATGAAGTCGCTGGAGCAGGAGATGCAGGTCAAACTGTTCGAATCCCGAAACGGCAAAACATTTCTTACCGAAGCCGGACAAGCCTTACTCCATTATGCCGTCAAAATGAACGCTCTTGCCAAAGAGTCAAAACGCGTTGTCAGGGAGTATGACAGCCTGTACCGTGGCACGCTGCATATCGGCGCAAGTTATGTGCCTGCGACTTACCTGCTTCCTCCTATTTTGCAAACTTTTTCGCGGGAATTCCCGGGCATCCGGATCTCCTTGTCCGTTAAACCTTCGCCGGTGATCCAGGATATGCTTAGCCGCCATCAGATTGATCTGGGCATCGTCTCGTCAGAGCCTTTCACCGGGCAGAACCTGGCGTCCGAATCCTTGTGCTCCGATGATCTGGTCCTTGTATGTGCCGCCGGACATCCGCTGACAAAATCGGAATCGCCGGAACCCGAGCAGATTGCCCGCACGCCTTTTGCCCTTCATGGACCAGAATCAAGCACGCGGAAGGTAACAGACCAATGGGTTAACCAGCACAGCCTTCGTTTGCGCAGTACGGTGGAACTGGATTCTTTGGAAGCGATCAAACAACTGGTCTTATTAGGAGATCATATTTCGTTTATGTCACGAATGGCCGCTTGGCGGGAAAAAGAGCAAGGATGGCTGCATTTCCTCCCCATTCCAGGGCTTCAGGCATCCCGGTATATTTACAGCGTACATAATGCCGACCGTTTGCCTTCTGTGCAGATCAGCCGTTTTCAGGAGGTGCTGCGGGAGGCAAGCTCCCTCCTTGGGCAAAACACGCCGTAGATGAAGAAGCCAATCCAAGTGGAGTACCGAATCATTAAGCGTGGAAGATACAAGCTGCTACGGCGGAGTTACAGAGAGTGCTACGAAAAATTAAAGCATGCCATTCAAAAATTCTATGTGAATTTGATGCAATTCCCCCTCCCTATTAATAGTTCCCGTTTACTTCTCATTTAAAGTGGAATTATATTCAATAACCCAAAGGGAGTGGTGGACTTGAACAAATGGAAACAGATGACGATGGCAGCGGTGCTGAGCTTCACGGCGTTGGGAAGTGTTTTTGCTGGAACCGGGACACATTCCGTATATGCTGCCGCAAATGCCGTGCCTTCCTACGAAGTGAAATTCATCGTCAAACCCGAAGCTGTATTAACTTCTAATGGACAAGTTCAGGAAGACGTGATTGAGAAGCTGGGGCTCAACTCATCCCCGCAAGCAATCGGCGTAGCATATTACGATACCGATCAGCTCGAATTAAACGAACAAGGCTGGGATGTACGATTCCGCAAAAAAGAGGACAAAAATAATTATGAGTTAACCTACAAAAAGCGGTATCCGATCATCAACGGTGATATCGACGCCGCCCTCAGCCTGGCTAATAAGGAAGAATTTGATGCCTCGGACGACAATTACGAGGCCGAGATTGATTGGGGTTATGGCAAGCAGACACTTAGCTTCTCCAACACCAAAAAGGTAAGCACCAATACTGCAGGCACACAGCTGCCTTCTGAACAGGAATCGCTGGATCTGCTGCTGGACAAGCTGCCAGGCAAGCTCGAGAAATGGTCTTCCAAAGGTTGGGGTGAGGAGAAGCTGTCCCAATCCCGAGTTTATGGTCCACTGACCTTTTATCGATACGAGGGGAATTGGGAAGGGCAGGAGCTGACTTTGGAGGTATGGCCAATCCGAAATAGTAAAGGCACGGGAACTGAAAACCTGATTGAGGTTTCCTTTAAAACGGATGATCAAGAAATCGCTACCCAACTTCGTTCCGAGCTAATGAACACGCTGGATGAAAACGGTTGGCTGCTTCCCGTAGACGGCTTGAAAACACAGCTGATTTTGGAAAGATACTAATGACAAACAAAGCCCATCATTGATCTCGATGATGGGCTTTTTCTCAGGCTAACAGTCTCTAAGTAACGAATTCAAGCAATGAAAAGTAGACGAAAACAAGGCCGTTATCGAATTATCGATAACGGCCTTGTTTGATTGTTTGCCTGGCAACGTCCTACTCTCCCAGGACCCTTCGGTCCAAGTACCATCGGCGCTGGAGGGCTTAACGGTCGTGT